>NZ_JAGTUI010000005.1:0-37716 GCF_018224585.1 Neisseria sp. Marseille-Q1983 | reverse complement strand
GACCAAGGTATCCAAGGTGAACGCGGCATCCAGGGCGATAAAGGAGACAACGGCAAATCCGCCTACGAAATTTGGAAAGAACAGAACACAACCCTCGCCGACAAATCTGAAGCCGCTTTCCTGAAATCCCTTAAAGGCGAAAAAGGTGAGGCAGGTGCACAAGGCGATAAAGGTGAAAAAGGTGCTAATGGCGAAAACGGTAAATCCGCCTACGAAATCTGGAAAGAACAGAACCCAACCCTTGCCGACACATCCGAAGCCGCCTTCCTGAAATCCCTTAAAGGCGAAAAAGGTGAGAAAGGTGCACAGGGCGAAAAAGGTGACCAAGGCATCCAAGGTGAACGCGGTGCACAAGGTGAGAAAGGTGCTAATGGCGAGAACGGCAAATCCGCCTACGAAATTTGGAAAGAAAAGAACCCAACCCTCGCCGACACATCCGAAGCCGCCTTCCTGAAATCCCTTAAAGGCGAAAAAGGTGAGAAAGGTGCACAAGGTGAGAAAGGCGAACGCGGCGCTAATGGCGAAAACGGCAAATCCGCCTACGAAATCTGGAAATCTCTAGATACTGGAAAACGTGCCAATAAAACGGAACAAGACTTTATCGACTCCCTCAAAGGGGAAGCCGATACTACATTTACCCGAACCGAAGAATCGGACGGTACCATGCTGACCGCCAAAGGTAAAATTACTAATGAACGCCCCAATGGCGAAGTCCGTATAAGCGGCTTGGCGGCAGGCAGGATTTCTCCATCAAGCTCAGACGCAGTCAACGGCGCACAGTTGTTTGAGGTGCATGAACGGATTTCCTCTATAGAGCAAAAAGTCGACAAGTTAGATAAATCAATGAACGGCGGTATCGCCAAAGCAGGAGCGATCGCACTCCTTCCCCAACCGACTTATGCGGGACACTCGATGGTATCCGCTTCTACGGCACACTACAACGGCGAACAGGCTCTTGCAATCGGTTACTCCAGCCTCTCAGATAACGGCAAAGTAATCCTGAAGGCAGGTGCTTCGTTCAATTTCTCCGGCAACAATACCAAAAAACCGTTATTTGGAGCGGCTTTCGGCTATCAATGGTGATCTTCCGCCATCAATACCTATTGGAACACAGCCTATAGTAAAAATGCCGCACTTGCAGACAGGTGCGGCATTTTGGATTTTGTATGCAGGCCATATCCTAAAGTTGCCCATCTGCATACTTCGCCTTTTACAACAAATTAAGGATTCAGATGTACTCCAACGATAAAGCAACCTCCGATAATCTACCCAGTATCAGCTTCATCCTGCCCGTCTATAATGTTGCACCCTATATCCCCCGCGCGCTCGAAAGCATATTGCTTCAAACGGTACGCAAAGAAATTATTTTGATAGATGACGGTTCGACAGATGGCAGTGCGGAAATCTTGGCGAAATATATGCACCAATATCCCTTTATTACTGTTGTCAGCAGCCAAAACAGGGGCGTGGCGGCGGCACGCAAT
This sequence comes from Neisseria sp. Marseille-Q1983, assembly GCF_018224585.1. NCBI lineage: Bacteria > Pseudomonadati > Pseudomonadota > Betaproteobacteria > Neisseriales > Neisseriaceae > Neisseria > Neisseria sp. Marseille-Q1983. Next base: position 36,232 of record NZ_JAGTUI010000005.1, on the reverse strand, counting down.
GCCGGATTAAAACTTGCAACGGGGGATTTCATTATGTTCTTAGACCCCGATGACGAACTTTACCCCATAGATTTCGGTTTGTGGGCAAGGCTTGCTCAAGATAACGGACTTCAAGCGATTAAAGGCGTATATCTCCGTCCTCCTTATGAAGAGGGGAAAAATATGTTGAGGTGTAAGCCCGTTTTTCAATTTAAAGAACAGCACAATGGGAAAATCTCATCTATGCCGGGGATATTGATGCAGAGTCTGCCTCATCACTGGCCTCTACACAATATGTGCTTTATGATTGACCGTCGCCACCTTGTCGCTACGGGTGTTACCTATCGCAACGGTATGCGTTTTGGGGAAGATATGGTTTTTATCTCTGAATTTCTGATCGCAGGCGGAAAAATCTTGGAGGTTGACATTCCCTTTTTTATTTACCACCGCAGAAAAGGAAGTCTGACAACCGCCCTACCCGACCACAGGCTGACCGATTACCTTCACAATCTGCTTACCTATCTCGTACCGCTGATGGAAAGGCAGACCGATTCAAGATACGCAGAAACTGTCCGTCAAATCCTACTGATTGAATTCGATAAAATTGGCAGAATTGTCAAAAATATCCCTGAACTGAAGAAAGAATATGACCGCCTCTTTGCGCAACTGCCGGATAAAAAATATCTCTGACCATATGGGGGCAAATGCCGTCTGAATGCCTGAGAAGCTATTTCAGACGGCATTGTTTTATTTGGTAAGCGACTGTCTGCGTTGTATAATTGCCCGCTTTAGAATCGATAATAAACAATAGGAACCGCTATGACCGAATCCATCACCCGCGACAGTATGCAATACGATGTCGTGATTGTCGGCGCAGGCCCGTCGGGTTTGTCCGCCGCCATCAAACTCAAGCAGCTTGCCGAACAAAACGGGCGCGAAATCAGCGTTTGCGTGGTGGAGAAAGGTTCTGAAGCGGGGGCGCATTCGCTGGCGGGTGCGGTTATCGATCCGATTGCGCTGAATGAGTTGATTCCCGACTGGAAAGAAAAAGGCGCACCGCTGACGCGTGCGGTAACACAGGACAAAGTGTTGTTCCTGACTAAGAAAAAGGCGTTTAATCTGCCCGTTACCCCCAATTTCGACAATCACGGCAACTACATCGCCAGCTTGGGCGAAGTCGTGCGCTGGTTGGCGGAGCAGGCGGAAAATATGGGTGTGGAAATCTATCCGGGCTTTGCCGCCGCCGAAGTGCTGTATCACGAAGACGGTTCGGTCAAAGGCATTGCGACCGGCAATATGGGCGTGGGCAAAGACGGCGAGCCGACCGATTCATTCCAGCCCGGCATGGAGCTTTGGGCGCGGCAAACCCTGTTTGCCGAAGGTTGTCGCGGTTCGCTTTCCAAACAAATCATCGAACGTTTCCAACTCGACCAAAACAGCCAGCCGCAAACTTACGGCTTGGGCATTAAAGAAATTTGGGAAGTGCCGTCTGAACAGCATCAGCCCGGTTTGGTGGTGCATAGCGCAGGCTGGCCGCTGGACAGCAAAACCTACGGCGGTGCGTTTGTTTACCATTTCGACGACAACAAAGTCGCCGTCGGTTTCGTGGTCGGCTTGGACTATCAAAACCCGTATCTGTCGCCGTTTGAAGAGTTCCAACGTTTCAAAACCCATCCCGAAATCCGCAAAACCTTCGAAAGCGGCCGCCGCATCGCTTACGGCGCGCGTTCGCTGATTGAAGGCGGTTTGCAAAGCCTGCCGAAGCTCTCGTTCAAAGGCGGCGTTTTAATCGGCGATGCAGCAGGCTTCCTCAATATGCCGCGCATCAAAGGCATTCATACCGCGATGAAATCTGCCATGCTCGCCGCCGAAGCCGTTTTCCCCTTGTTGGAAAACCTTGAAGAAGTGGAAAACTTCGACAGCGGCAAAGAGGCGGCGGATTATCAACAACGTTTTGAACAAAGCTGGCTGTATCAAGAGCTTTACGCCGCGCGCAATGTCCGTCCGTCATTCAAATGGGGCGTTTACCTCGGCTCACTTTATACCGGCATCGACCAGATGATTTTCAGAGGCAAAGCCCCGTGGACTTTGAAACATCACGGCAAAGACAACGAGCAGCTCAAAAAAGCCGCCGCGTGCAAACCGATTGATTATCCGAAACCCGACGGCGTGTTGACCTTCGACCGCTTAAGCAGCGTCTTCCTCGCCAATCTCGCGCACGAAGAAAACCAGCCCGACCATTTGGTGCTGAACAACCCTCAAACGATGATAGACGTGAACTATAAAGAATACGCCTCACCCGAAACGCGCTATTGTCCGGCGGGTGTGTACGAAATTGTTGAAGAAAACGGCAGCCCGCGCCTGCAAATCAATGCCGCCAACTGCGTTCACTGCAAAACGTGCGACATCAAAGATCCGACGCAAAACATCACTTGGATTTGTCCCGAAGGCGCGAGCGGGCCGAATTACGGCGGGATGTAAACCTTATTCCGCCGTTACGCCCGGTCAGGAATAAGGAATGGGGCAGTTGTTCAAACCTGCCCCGTTTGAACCCGTAACAAAAAAATGCCGTCTGAACCTTGGCTTCAACGTTCAGACGGCATTTTTGTTTGGATTTATTTGAAAATATAGGTATCAGGCATATCGTCGAAACCGACGACCTTACCGCCTTTATCCTTTGCAAATTTTTCAGCCTGCTCCTTTTTGCCGAACGGCAGCGCGTCTTCCGCGCCCATACCGCCGATAAAGCCGCTGTCGATGACGTAAAAGGCTTTTTTCGCATCTATCCACTCCGTGTCGGCATTGGGATTTGTCCAATCGGTAACATTACCCATATCGGTAACGTAAATAACACGGATGCCTTTAGGCTCTTCGGGCAGTTTGGTATAGCCGAACATCTGCTTGATGGTGGAGAACCAAACGGGCTGATCGGGTTTGCCGTTCAAAAAAATCTGGGCTTTGGGGCCGTTGTGTTCGGTCAGATTCATACTGCAATAGTGTCCGACCGAACGATCGCTAATCTGCTGAGGTAAAGGAGGTGCCGCCTCTTCCGCCTGCCGGCAGGCACTTAAGGCGAAAACGGCAACAATTGCCAACAGGGTTTTCTTCATATTTGTCGCTTTCTAAAAATTCCGGCTGCCAAAACAAGCGGAATGATAACCCATAAAACCTGCGCGGTCAGCAAAATGGGGACGGTCAGGCTGATTTGTCCGCTCAAACCCGCCATACCCGCATACATAGCCGTATTTTCGTAACCGGTCAGGTTGAGCAGGCGGTAGATGTCGGTAGGATTAAACAGAAGCACTGTTTCAACGACGGGCGCGGTGATAACCTGTTTCGAGTCGGCAACCAGAATACCCAAAAGCGCCATATCGAAGATGACGACGAAAAACAACCACACGCCGATTGAAATACCGGCCGCCGTCCCCCGTTCTTTGACTTTCGCACTAATCAAGTAGCCCATAGACAGAAAAGCCGCACCGAGGATGACGCTGGCGGCAATCAACAGCGCAAAGGGTTTCCAAGCGGCAATATCAAAGCTGCCGTTGGCAAGTTGCAGCGTAATGCCTGCCAATCCGTAGCCCGCCGTGGTGGCGAGGGCGAGGATGATGAGGTGTCCGATAAATTTGCCGGCAAGGATTTGGTTGCGCGAAATGGGATAACTTAACAGCAACGCCATCGTTCCGCGCTCGATTTCGCCGATCAGTGCGTCATAGGAAAGCAGCATCGCAATCAGCGGAATCAGGAAAATAGACAGGCTCGACAGGCTGACGACGGTAACGGTCAGCGGATCGACCTTGACCGAACCGGTGGGCGAGCTGCCGAGGAAACCCAAAGAAAGGGCGAGTGCGGCAAGCAGGAGGGCGGCGGCAAGAACCCAACGGTTGCGCAGGCTGTCGCGGACTTCTTTGCCGGTAATAATCCAAACGGGGTTCATACGTCCTCCCTTTTCAAGAACTGTGCATACATTTCGTCAAGCGTCGGCGTGTGGATGTCGAGATAGGCAAGGTCGGACAGGCTGCCCAGCTCGCCCAACAGTTCCATACGTTCTTCAGCCTGACATTGCGCCCGGTAGGAAATGCCGTCTGAAAGCGGCTGCCAGCGGCTGCTGAGGGTGCGCGGTGCATTGAGGCGGATATTGACGGTCAGCGGCAGTCCGCTTTGGACGTGCAATTCGTCCATACTGCCGTCGGCAACCTTAACGCCGTTTTTCATCACGATAATGCGGTCGGCGTGTCCGTCCAACTCGGCAAGGGCGTGGGTGCTGAGCAATACGGTCGCGCCGCGCCCGTTGAGTTCGCGCACGACTTCGTAAAACATTTGTCGTGATGCAGGGTCGAGGCCGGTTGTCGGTTCGTCAAACAGCAGGACTTTGGGCTCGCCCAGCAGGGCTTGTGCCAAGGCAAGGCGTTGGCGCATACCTTTAGAATAAGTGCCGACGCGGCGGTGTGCCGCCTGTGAAATACCGACGCGCTCAAGCAGCCCCCGGTTTTGTGTGAGCGGCTGTTTTTTAAGTTTCGCGTAAAAGTCCAGCGTTTCGATGCCGGTCAGCGAAGGGTGCAGCGCAACGGTTTCGGGCAGGTAGCCGATTTGGCTGCGAAGCCGCGCCCCCGCTTTGCTGCCGGTACGTTCGCCCAAAAGCATCACTTCGCCTTCGGTCGGGGTAATCAGCCCGAGTATCAGCTTCATAATGGTGGACTTGCCCGCGCCGTTGTGCCCGGCAAGCCCGACGCTTTCTCCTGCCTTCAAAACCAAATCGACTTGGTTGACGGCTTTTTGCGCCCCGAACCGTTTGGTGACATTCCTCAATTCGACATGATGTGTGGTCATGGTTGTTCCTTTTGTGTTTTCAGACGGCATTTGAATCCGGATGCCGTCTGAAGCAGACTAGTTCAAAGAACCGTTTTCCGCCCTGCCCCATTCCGACTGCCGCGTTTCGGCTTCTTTGAGCAGCTCGTCCTTCATCGCCTGATAACGGGTTTGAATTTTGGGGGCATAAGGCTTCATCAGCGGTTTGCTGTCCACCACGCCGCCGGGCAGAACGGCGGGAAACTGCGCCTGCGCCCATTTGACGATGCTGATTGCGGGACTGTTCATCAAGAGGCGCGATACGGGTGCGCGCCAGATGATTTGGTCGATAATGCCGTTGGGGCGGTACGCGCTGTCTCCGAAGCCGTCGCCGTTCAAATCGAACGCGCTGTTGTCGCTCCAATAGTTGCCGTGTCCGCCCTCGCTCCAGTCGAGAAAGCGCGTGCTGACGTATTTGACCTGGCTTTCGTTGTTGACAAAGGAATTGTCGTGCAGGGACGTGCCTTCGATGGCGGCGGTAAAGTGTATGCCGATTTGGCAGTTTTCAAAATGATTGGCGGACAGTTTATCGTAGTTGGCATTGTAGGCAAAAACGCACTTACCCGCCTTGTTGATAATGTTGTCGTGAATATCGGAATAGTTGACATAGTTGAGCATAATGCCCTGGTCGCGGCTGCCGACGGCGATATTGTCAAACACTTTGAGCCGCTCGGAAAACATCAGCACATAGCCCATATTGTTGCCCACGGAAATATTGCCGCTGATTTCGCTATCGTTGGTGTACATATAGTGGACGGCGAAACGCAAATCGCTGAAGCGGTTGTTTTTATAGGTATTATATGTACTGGTATTAGAAAAAATGCCGTCCCGTCCTTTGGAAATGTCGTTGCCGACGACCTGCGCGCCGGGCGCGTTCCAAACGGTAACGCCGTTGCCGCGCTCATTCACACGCAAAGTCGCATCGCCGACGATTTTATTCTCGCGTACCATCGCATCGGCAGAACCATGCAGATATACGCCGACCGAATTATCAAAAATATTGTTGTGTTCAATCAGGGCGCGCGGGGCGGTTTCTTCGAGATAAATACCAGCATCCATTGCAGGCAGACTCATACCGGAACGTGTAACGGTCAGGTTGCGGAGCGTTACGTCCGGCGCATGCACAGCTATCGTACGGCCGCTCCTGTCCCCTTCCACGGTTGCGGAACGGTCGGCAGGCCCTTCAATCGTAATCGGTTTGTCGATATAAAGTTTGGTTTGATATACGCCGGAAGCAAGTTTGAGCGTATCGCCCGCCCGGGCGCGGGCAAAAATTTCGGCAAGGTTGTCTTGCGGGGAAACGTGGACGACGGCTGCCGATGCCGTCTGAAAAATACTGGCGCCGGCAAGTATCAGCACGGCCTTCAGCCATATACGGAGCGCGGATGTGTGCATAGTGTCCCTCTGTTTCGTTCGGTATGGCAAAACAAAATGAAACATGATTCAAGAGTATCTGTTTTTATAGCGAAACCGCCTGAAACGGTACGGCAAGCGGTTTGGCTATAAATGCCGTCTGAAAACCGGTTGTCTTCAGACGGCATTCTCTATATCAAGCTATCATGCTCATTATTTGGGATGAACAATCATCTGACCGGACATTTCCATGTGCAATGCATGGCAGAACCATTGGCAGTAGTACCAGTGCACGCCCGGACGGACAGCTTTGAAGGTTACGGAAGAAGTGGCTTGCGGGCCGATTTCCATAGCGATGCCGTAGCCTTCCAAAGTGAAGCCGTGAGTCAAGTCCTCGATGGTCTCGACGTTGGTTACGTATACGGTTACTTCGTCGCCTTGGTTCACTTCAAATTGAGGGATGCTGTAAGCAGGCGCAACGGCAGTCATGTACACGCGTACTTTGTTGCCTTCGCGTACGACTTTGGCGGCTTTTTCCAGCTCGACGCCGTCTTTTTTCGCCTGTTCCAAAGCATCCTGCCAGAACCATGGGTCTTTGCGGTCCCAAGTTTTGCTCGGATTGAGTTTGGCTGCAGAAACCAGACAGAAGTCATGCGGTTCGGCAAAAGTCGGATTATCGTGTACCAGACGCATTTCGTCGCCGGAGATGTCGATCAATTGGTCACACTCGGGTTTCAAAGGACCGGCATTCAAGAAGCGGTCTTTAGAGAATTTGTTCAAAGACACCAGCCATTGACCATCGGCTTCTTTGGTTTCGCCCATGGTCGTATGGTTGTGGCCCGGTTGATAGTGAACGTCAAGTTTTTGTTTGATCGGATCGATTTTCTCGCCTTTGTAGGCTTTGATCGCATCGTCAATATTCCATTTCACCATTTGGCTGTCGATAAACAATGTCGTATAAGCATTGCCGCGACCGTCAAATGCAGTGTGTAACGGGCCGAGACCCAGTTGCGGTTCGGCTACGACCACATCGCGCTCTTTGATTTTGCCTGCAAACAAATCGTCCAGTTTGCTGACATCCAATACGGTAACGGTTGGAGACAGTTTACCGTTAAGCATGATGTATTTACCGTCAGGGCTTGCGTTACAGCCGTGAGGAGAGTTCGGCACAGGGATATAACGCGTGTATTTGGATTTGGCTTCAGCGCGACCGTCCAGCATTTTCACGCCGTTCACTTCTTTGAAGTCGCCCGCTTTGATGCCTTCTTCGATGGCTTTCAGGTCGAAAACGACGCACCAGTCCTGCTCGTTGGAAGACGCACCTTGTACGGTCAGCGCGCGCTCGGAGTTGTAACAGGTAGAGAAAGAATATTTGCCTTGGTAGTCGGCATCGCCGTTGTCCAAGTTGCCGTCAACCAATACTTGCCATGCGATCTCCATGGTTTCGCCGTCGATGGCGGTGTACACGGCATTCCAGGTTTTCGCATCATCCAGTTTGCCTACGCCGCTAACAGGAGTAATGTGTTCGCCGTTGGCAAAGACATAACCGGTTTTCGGATAACGTTGCGGACGCAGACCGTGGATACCTGAAGCATTGGGGATGTCGATGATTTTGTCGGCCTTCATCACATCCAGACGCACGCGGCAGACGCGGTTGTTTGCCTTGTCGTTAGCATAAGCATAGCGGCCGTCATAAGTTTGGTCGGTAAACGACAGGTGCGGGTGGTGCAGGTCGCCGTTGGGGTAGCAACGCAGACCGCTGTCTTGTAAGAATTTACGGGTTTCTTCGGTAATATTGCCGTTGAGGACTTTCAAGCTCTCATTGGTACGTCCCCAACCGGTCGCGCTGTCCATATTGAACACGGGAATACGCATCAGTTCGCGCATGGAAGGCAGACCAATCAGGCGCATCTCGCCGGACTGGCCGCCGGAAAGGAAACCGTAATATTGATCAAGCTCGCCCGGACCGACTTCGGAAGACAGTTGGCCGGGTTTGGATTCCCCTTGCGCCTTGGCAACGGGAGCCGCGCCGGAAGCGTTAGCGGCAGCCTGTTCGCCGTCTTTAGAGCAACCCGCCAAACCCAACAGGCCCGCACCGGCAATACCTGCACCGGAAGCGGCGGCCGTACCTAAGAATGAACGACGGCTCAAGCCGTTTTGTTCTAATTTTTCGTCTGACATACAACACTCCTTGGATAAAATACGGCAAACCGGTTTTCAGACGGCAAGCCGATGGGAAAAAATTTTATTATCCTGCCGGGGAAAACCTGCCTGCCTGACACTTTGGCTTCAGGCTTCCCCCGGATGCTTATTTTTCAGATTGCGCCGTTTCGGGTTTGACAAAACGGACGACCTGTTCCTGCGGCTGCTTGGAGACACTTTCCAATTCCCCTGATTTTGCAGCAGCCTGTTTTTGTTTTTTCTTATTTGCCGCCACAACTTGCGGACAGCGCGTATCGTGGTGGTACATCACTTGGCAGTGCAGGCACTGGATACATTCGTTCGGATGGATATCTCCCTCCGGGGCAATCGCTTGTACAGGGCATTCATGCGTACAAATTTGGCAGGGATTACCGCACATTTTATAACGTCTCAGCCAATCAAACACGCGGAATCTGCCCGGCAGCGCGATGCCCGCACCCAAAGGACACAGATAACGGCAGAAGAAGCGTTCGATAAACAGCCCCGCAATCAAAAGTGCCACGGCAAAGGCGACAAACCACCAATCGCGCATGAATTTCAAAATAATCGCGGTTTTAAAGGGTTCGACTTCGGCAAATTTTTCCGCCGTACCCAAATCATACAGCGAAATTGCCAAAAGCCCGAAGAAAATCAGGTATTTGATGACGCTCAAGCGGGTATGCAGCATATGCGGCACGGTAATCTGTTTCACACCCAGTTTTTTTGCAATCCGGTTAGTCAATTCCTGTAATGAGCCGAACGGACACAACCAACCGCAAAACGTTCCCCTGTTCCACAGCAGCATGGTTGCAGCCGTGAACAGCCACAGGATGAACACAATCGGATCCATCAGGAAAAATTCCCAATGAAATTCGGTAAGGATGGCGGAAAACAGTGTCAGCGTATTGACGACCGAAAGCTGTGCCTGCACATACCAGCCAATATAGAAGAGCGTGAAGGTCAAAAAGGCGAGGCGGAAGCGGTCGTACCATTTTTCGTAACGCACAATCCAGTCTTGGAACAAAAACACCAGTAACAATATGGTCAGCGCAATGCCGACAACGATAATCTGCCCCTGTTTCGCTTTCCAAATCTGTTTCCATAATTGGTTGGATACACCGTTTTCAGCTGACGCATCTTCGGCAATGCCGTCTGAAGCGGTATCGGATGCCGCGGCAGGCACAGCTTCGACAGGCGCACTGATTTCTACGGGCGGTGCTTTAGGATCATCGACATAATAACCCTGAGGCAATTCGTAATCCAAATCGGCGGTAACAAAGGCTTTATCGTTCACGCTCAAGACGCGCTGAACCATTAATTGCAGACGCCACGGCTCCGCACCGTCAAACGCTACGCCTTCAGGGATGGTAAACCAAGAAACTTCTTTAAAACGCGGCGAACCGGCGGCAGACAGCGCGACGACGCGTTCGTGTTGGGCATCGGTAAAACGGAAGCTGTTCTCCCCCTGTATCATCTCGATACGGTCGAAAATACCGCCGCGCACATAGCCCGAACCTTTCCAAGAATAACGGCCCTCTCCGGCAACCAAAACCGCCTGCTGCCCGGGTTTCAGCCGTTTTTGCAGATGTGCCCAGCCGTCCTCACCCAGCAGGCTTTTACCGATGGAAGGCTGGCTGACCAAGGCAACATACAAATCAATAAAGGTATCGTCAGGATCGCCCTGTTCGGCGTGATCGGCCACGCCGGCCTTGCCGCCTTTCTCAAACAATTTGTTAATTTGATCGAGCGTGATATGTAGATGGCCGACGGCCTTTTGTTTCAAAAGTTCGTCCCAAGACAAAATATCCTGCTTGTCGGGATTTGCCATACGGCGCGGACGGGTTTCTGCCGCAGGCGCGGCTTCCTGAACATCGGAAGCGGATGCCGTCTGAAGGGCCTTATCCGAACCCAGACGGTATTGGTTGGCAATGACCTTGTACGAACGCTGGATGCTGTCGTTAATCACCATCAGCGTAACTGTCGCACCGCTGATAATGTCGCCCGGCGCCACGCCCGGAGTCGGCGGATTTTTAATAAAGTTCAGACCGATATATTTGTCGATGAATTTATCGACACGCGACTGCGGAATACCAATCAGCATAATCGGTTCGTGATGATCGACCAGTTTCGCTCCGGCTATCGTGCCGTCGTTTGCCAACGCCATCAGCGTATCAATCGGCTTACTCGAATAACCGCGCGTATTAACCACATCGGTTGTAATATAGACCAGACCGAGCTGCTCATCGCCTTTGTAAACGCGGGCGACCATGGGCTTACCTTCCGGTTTGCCGTAACGGTCCGCCCCCGGAAAGATTTCCGAAGGCTGTATTTTCGCCAGAAAATCAGGTAGACGCTCCGCATAAGCGGGCAGTGCCACCGTCAAAAAGACAAAGGCGACAAAAAACGCCGTTATCCGCGCCCGAAACGCAGACATACGCCGGATTGAAAAACAGGACATAGCTATCCCCGATATACCGATACTCTTTAATATTGATATTATATGAATCATCTATCGGCGATTTTTTGATGCAAATCAAATTTACAAATCTTAAAACCAATCCGCATACGGGATAATACTTTGTAATTACATCGATATAATGTGGGATTTCACGATGTTGTCAGACAGCACAAAAATATGCCGTCTGAAACCCCTTCAGACGGCATCCTTTTCCGGCGCACCGTTATTTGTCCAAATGATAAATCTGCGCGACGGCATGAACCAAATCCTTATCTTCTTCCCCCGCCTTATTCAAGGTTTGGGTCGGCGAATGCAGCAGCTTGTTGGTCAGTTGGACGGACAGCCGTTCCAAAACCTCTTCTGCCGTTGCGCCTTTGGCAAGCTGTTTCATCGCATTTTCCAACACCTGCTTGCGCGCTTTCTCGCCCTCGTCCCGCAAGGCTTTAATCAAGGGGACGCTCTGCCTGCCCTGCTGCTGCCTGACAAATTCGGCAACCTTCTCAGACACCAGCGTTTCGGCGGCGGCGGCGGCCTTCTGCCTTGCCTCCTTGCCGCTTTGGACGATATTGACCATATCGTCCACAGTATAAAGATAGGCATCATTCAAATCGCCGACTTCCGCCTCAATGTCGCGCGGCACTGCCAAATCAAGCATGAACAACGGCATACTCTGCCTTTGTTTCAATGCGCGCTCCACCATACCTTTGCCGACAATGGGAAGCTGGCTCGCCGTCGAAGAAACCACCACGTCGTAATCGTGCAGAATGGCAGGCAGATCGGATAGCAGACACGGTTCGGAGTTAACACCGAGCTTGTCGCACAACTCCTGTGCGCGCGCCAGCGTCCGGTTGGCAACCGTCATCAATCTGGGGTTTTTAGCAGCAAAATAAGTAGCAACCAGCTCAATCATTTCGCCTGCGCCGATAAACAAGACATTCAAATCGCCGATGTCGGGAAAAATCTGTTCCGCCAATTTGACGGAAGCGGAAGCCATGGAAACCGAGTTTTCGCCGACGGCAGTATCGGTACGGACCTCTTTAGCAACAGAAAAGGTTTTTTGGAACAGGGCATTGAGTTTCTTACCCATACTTTCCTGCTCTTGAGCAACCCTGACCGCATCCTTAATCTGTCCTAAAATCTGCGGCTCGCCCAACACCATCGAATCCAGCCCGCAGGCGACGCGGAAAGCATGGCGCACAGTCTCCTGCATATCCAGCGTGTACAGATACGGACGGATTTCTTCAATCGGCAAACTGTGGTAATCGGCAAGCCATCGGATAATTTCTTCCGAATCACCGACGCAGTAAAGCTCGGTGCGGTTGCAGGTAGAAAGGATTACCGCCTCCGTTGCCGCATTGCTTCGGGCAAGATTGCGGACGGCTTCGGGCAGGCAGGCAGCGGCAAACGCCAGCTTTTCCCGTATGCTTAAAGGTGCGGTTTGATGATTGAGTCCGACAGCGGTAAGTTGCATGAAAAAATCGGTGAAGATGGATATAGACCGTTATTATAGCCTAACTGCTTCCTTAAAACACGGACAAAAAACTGCACCTCCGACCGCAGAAATGCCGTCTGAAGGTGCAGTTCCTTAAATCAGGCATCCTATTATCAGGATAGGGATTTAGTCCACTTCGCCCGCGTATTGTTCGGCAGTCAAAAGACCGTCGTAGTCGGCAGGATTGGCAGGTTTGATTTTGAAGAACCAGCCTGCGCCGTAAGGATCGCTGTTGGCAGTTTCAGGTGCGCCGGGCAAGTCATCGTTGACGGCAACGACTTCGCCCGCAATCGGCGCGTACACGTCGGACGCTGCTTTCACAGACTCGACCACACCGGCTTGCTCTTCGGCAGCCAGGTTTGCGCCGACTTCTGGCAGCTCGACAAACACGATGTCGCCCAACAGCTCTTGCGCGTGATGGGTAATGCCGACGGTGATGGTACCGTCTTCTTCAAGGCGCAGCCATTCGTGGCTGGCAACGTATTTCAGTTCGGCCGGGATGTTGTTGCTCATGGTTTGATTCTCCATTGGTAGGGGTTATTTTCAGACGGCATCTATATGAATCAATATCCACAGATACCTTGTTCAAGGCTTTCTACAAACGTCCGTATCGGACAACAATTAAAACCTGCTTTCAGACGGCATATGAAATGAAAATGCCGTCTGAAACCGCATCAATTAAACTGTTTCTGACCGTTGCGGACGAACGGCAGCTTCAGTACGCGTACGTCCACTTCTTTGCCGCGAATCAGCACTTTGGCGGTATCGCCGTCAAAGTCTTTCGGCACGCGGGCGATGGCGATGGATTGTTTCAGGCTTGGAGAGAATACGCCGCTGGTGGTTTCGCCTTTGCCTTTGTCGGTCAACACTTCCATATGCGCGCGCAGGATGCCGCCTTTGTCGAGCAACAGGCCGACCTGTTTGACGGTAACGCCTTTTTCTTTCAATGCCAGCAAGGCGGCTTTGCCGACGAAATCGCGGCTTTCGTCTTTCAAATCAACCGTCCAACCCATACCTGCTTCGAGCGGGCTGGTGTCGTCGTCCATATCGTTGCCGTAGAGGTTCATACCGGCTTCCATGCGCAGGGTATCGCGCGCGCCGAGGCCGCAAGGCTGTACGCCTGCTGCTTGCAGGGCTTTGAAGAATGCGACGGCTTCAGTACTCGGCAGAATCACTTCGACGCCGTCTTCTCCGGTATAGCCTGTACGGGCGACAAACCAGTCGTTGCCCAAATCCGCGCCTTGGAACGGTTTGAGGTTGCGGACGACATCTGCCCATTCGGGTTTGACGGTCAGGAGTTTCTCGATGGCTTTCGGGCCTTGTACGGCGAGCATGCCGAGGTCGTAGCGCGGATTGAAGGCAACGCCGAACTCTTGTCCGACTTTGTGGAATTGCGCCGTGTCTTTTTCGCGGGTCGCGCCGTTGGACACGATGCGATATTGGGTTTCAGCTTCATTGGTGCGGTAAACGATCAAGTCGTCAATCACGCCGCCGTTGTCGTTGAGCAAAGCGGAATAAAGGGCTTTGCCGACAAAAGCGAGCTTGGCGACATCGTTGGCAATCAATTTGCGGAAAAAGGCTTTGGCATTTGCGCCTGCTACGTCGGTAACAAGCATATGGGATACGTCAAACATACCGGCGTCGGTGCGCACGGCTTCGTGTTCGGCGATTTGCGAACCATAATGGATGGGCAGCTCCCAGCCAGCAAAATCTACCAGCTTCGCGCCTGCATCTTGATGGGCTTGATGAAATGGGGTGGTTTTCAGAGTAGTCATTCTCAAGTTTCTCCGGATTTTTTGTTCAGATGCCGCCCGCGCACCTGTGCGCGGATGACCCTATCTGTCCTTGAACCTGAGATTTTCGGCCGTATCCGCATGATGGCAAACCAGTCTGCTCACTGCTTTGCGCGGTTGTCTGAATGGTGGTTCAGACGGCCTTCTCCCCTTCGGTGGGCGTATCTTTGGGAAACGCCGCTCTCCAGATGTTTTATTTCAATGTGCAGTCCCTGTTGCCTGAGCGATTTAAGGGCATCTGCGCCTTCGGCGGCTACGCGTAATCGGGTGTAGCTCTCTCCTGCACATTTCCCGATTATGTCTTGAATCGGCGGTTTGGGCAAGCCGTCTTAAAGAGATGCAAACCGACCGCCTCTGTTTTCACATGATTTTCCGAAAATAAAATTTGTCCCGGATGACGGTATAACTTTTTATATGTTAATATGGTCTCCATCTACGCGGATTGCCGCAAACATACGGACAGACAATCCGAATTCCTTAAAACGGAACGCAAATATGCCCCAACTCACTTTAGACAAAACCGATATTAAAATCTTACAGGTTCTCCAGGAAAACGGCAGGCTGACCAATGTCGAACTGTCCGAACGTGTCGCACTTTCGCCTTCTCCGTGCCTGCGCCGTCTGAAGCAGTTGGAAGATGCCGGCATCGTCCGCCAATATGCCGCGCTGCTGTCTCCGGAATCTGTCAACTTGGGACTTCAGGCATTTATCCGCGTTTCCATCAGCAAAGCAAAAGACGCGCGGGAAGATTTTGCCGCATCGGTTCGAAAATGGCCGGAAGTTTTGAGCTGCTTCGCGCTGACGGGAGAGACCGACTACCTGCTTCAAGCATTTTTTACCGACATGAGCGCGTTCTCCCATTTCGTTCTTGACACTCTTTTATCCCACCACGGCGTACAGGATGCCCAATCAAGTTTCGTTTTAAAAGAAATCAAACATACCACATCCCTACCACTCAACCATCTGTTGTAGGAATAAGACCTTCCTCCCCATTTTCCCTACCGGCACGGCGGATAGAAATGGGCGGGATTCTTACAATACCTGTTTGTCTCCGATAAAGACCGGATTGGAAAATGATACGTTATCTATTGATTATTTGCGGCTGCATTTCCCTGCTGTTGGGTATCATCGGCATTTTTTTGCCGCTGTTGCCGACCACGCCGTTCGTACTGCTCTCCGCCGCCTGCTGGGCAAAGGCATCCCCGCGTTTTCACCGCTGGCTGCACTGGCACCGCTATTTCGGTCCGATGGTTCATAACTGGGAACAAAACGGCGCAGTGCCGCGCAAAGCCAAGATTTTCGCCATCAGTATGATGACCGCATCCTGTCTGATGATGTTTTGGCAGTTTCCCCAACGCTGGTGGGTCGGGACGGTTTCATCGGTTTTTTGTTCCCTTGTCGCCATATGGATGTGGCGCAGGCCCGAATCTTGAATGCCGTCTGAAAGGGATAAGGGCAAACAAACGGGTGGGGCAAACCTGTTTCATTGCAAATATATGTTAAAATAAATTCATTTTTCATTTTCGATAGATTATTTATTAAAGACATATATTTATTTGTTTTAAATAAAATTATTTATCAAAAAGAACATATATTCCCAAGCACGGCAATCCGCCTTCCCGCCGCCTTCCGGTTTGGGAAACTGGTTTATCCTGATTATTTACTTTACAATCAATCGGAAAACTTTTTTCAAAAACAAACAGGCAGCACAGTCCGCCTATGTCCGGGCGGCACGAAGCCTGTATCACTCCCGTGCGCCGCGCAAGGCAGCGCTTGAATCGAGGAAACACGATGCGCCACCTACCCCTGTTTTCACTAATGCTTTTCCCGGCATCGGTTTACGCCGCAGATTTGGACGGCGCAAACCTAAACCTGCTGTGGGGTCTGCCCTTTGCCCTGATTTTGCTGTCTATCGCATTGGGTCCCTTGTTTTTTTCGCATACCTGGCATCACCATTACGGCAAAATCACCGCCTTTTGGACATTGCTGTTCCTCATCCCGTTCAGTTTGGTTTTTGGCGCGTCCGCCGGTATCCATACCGTCGCACACGCACTCGTTGAAGAATACATCCCCTTCATCCTGCTGCTGCTTGCCCTGTACACCATTTCAGGCGGCATTTTGGTTTGGGGCGACTTGAACGGCACACCCAAGCTCAACACCGCCCTGCTTGCCGTCGGCACGGCACTTGCCTCTATCATGGGAACGACTGGCGCGGCAATGCTGATGATTCGTCCGCTGCTGAAAGCCAACCAAAACCGTGTCCACCGCGTGCACATCGTCATCTTCTTCATTTTCTTGGTTGCAAACATCGGCGGCGGTCTGACCCCTTTGGGCGACCCCCCACTCTTCCTCGGCTTCCTCAAAGGCGTAGATTTCATGTGGACGGTCAAACATATGTTCGCCCCTGTCCTGATCAGCACCGCTGTCCTGTTGACCGCCTTCTATTTCATCGACAACCGTTTCTTCAAACAGGAAAGCATTGCACAAGATACTCCGGCGCAACAGGAAAAACCCGAAAAAATCGCCATCTTCGGCAAATGGAACTTCCTCCTGCTGGCGGGCGTGGTTAGCGCGGTTCTAATGTCCGGCCTTTGGAAACCCGAACACCCGGGATTTGAAATCCTCGGCAGCCGTTACGCCCTGCAAAACCTCGTCCGCGATGTCATCCTGATTGCATTGACCGCCGTATCTATGGCAATCACGCCCAAACAAGTCCGCGCAGGCAACGAATTCAACTTTGAACCCATCGCCGAAGTGGGTAAACTCTTCCTCGGCATCTTCATCACCATCTTCCCCGTCCTGAGCATTCTGAAAGCAGGCGAGGCAGGCGCGCTGGGTGGGGTGGTATCGCTGGTTCACGATACGGCAGGTCATCCGATTAATACGATGTATTTTTGGATGAGCGGCATATTGTCGGCATTCTTGGATAACGCGCCCACTTATCTCGTGTTTTTCAATATGGCGGGCGGCGATGCCCAAGCCTTGATGACGGGGCCCCTGTTCCATACCCTGCTGGCGGTTTCTATGGGTTCGGTATTTATGGGCGCACTGACCTATATCGGCAACGCGCCGAACTTCATGGTCAAAGCCATTGCCGAACAGCGCGGCGTACCAATGCCGACTTTCTTCGGCTATATGATGTGGTCGGTCGCCTTCCTGATACCCGTCTTCATCGTACATACCCTTATCTTTTTCGTTTTCAAACTGCTGTAAACGCTATGCCGTCTGAACATTCAGACGGCATTTTAAATTTCAGCATAATCAAATCGATATTTTCCCCTTCCGACAATTAAAAACGGCTTCCGCAAGGAAAAAAGCGGCGAATCTGACAAACAGGTACAATTCCTGATAAAATCTAACACTTTGCTACATTAATTTATTCAATGCTTTTGATGCCTCGCGACACCGTATCAAAACACGCCGTTTTTACCTTAACCATCACAAGTAATGCAAATCTATGATTAAAATCAAAAAAGGCCTAAACCTGCCCATCGCGGGCAGACCGGAGCAAGTCATTTATGACGGCCCGGCCATTACCGAAGTCGCGTTGCTTGGCGAAGAATATGCCGGCATGCGCCCCTCGATGAAAATCAAGGAAGGCGAAGCCGTCAAAAAAGGCCAAGTGCTGTTTGAAGACAAAAAGAATCCGGGCGTAGTATTTACTGCTCCGGCTTCAGGCAAAATCGCCGCAATTCACCGTGGCGAAAAGCGCGTGCTTCAGTCGGTTGTGATTGCCGTTGAAGGCGATGACGAAATCGAGTTTGAACGCTACGCGCCCGATGCCTTGGCAAAATTGAGCGGCGAAGAAGTGCGCCGCAATCTGATTCAATCCGGTTTGTGGACCGCGCTGCGTACCCGTCCGTTCAGCAAAACCCCTGCCGTCGATGCCGAGCCGTTCGCCGTTTTCGTCAATGCGATGGACACCAATCCGCTGGCGGCAGACCCTGTGGTCGTTATCAAAGAAGCCGCCGAAGACTTCAAACGCGGTCTGTTGGTATTAAGCCGCCTGACCGAACATAAAATCCATGTGTGTAAAGCAGCAGGCGCAGACGTGCCGTCTGAAAACGCCGCCAACATTGAAACACATGAATTTGGCGGCCCGCATCCTGCCGGTTTGAGTGGCACGCACATTCATTTCATCGAGCCGGTCGGTGCGAACAAAACCGTTTGGACCATCAATTATCAAGACGTGATTGCCATTGGCCGTTTGTTTGCAACAGGCCGTCTGAACACCGGGCGCGTGATTGCCTTGGGTGGTTCTCAAGTCAACAAACCGCGCCTCTTGCGTACCGTTTTGGGTGCGAAAGTATCGCAAATTACTGCGGGCGAATTGGTTGACGCAGACAACCGCGTGATTTCCGGTTCGGTATTGAACGGCGCGATTGCACAAGGCGCGCACGATTACCTCGGCCGCTACCACAATCAGATTTCCGTTATCGAAGAAGGCCGCAGCAAAGAGCTGTTCGGCTGGGTTGCGCCGCAGCCGGACAAATACTCGATTACGCGTACGACCCTCGGTCATTTCCTGAAAAACAAACTCTTCAAGTTCACGACAGCCGTCAACGGCGGCGACCGCGCCATGGTTCCCATCGGCACTTACGAGCGCGTGATGCCCTTGGATATCCTGCCTACCCTGCTCTTGCGCGATTTAATCGTCGGCGACACCGACAGTGCGCAGGCTTTGGGTTGCTTGGAATTGGACGAAGAAGACCTCGCTTTGTGCAGCTTCGTCTGCCCGGGCAAATACGAATACGGCCCGCTGTTGCGCAAGGTGCTGGAAACCATTGAGAAAGAAGGCTGATTATGGGCTTGAAACATTTTCTTGAAAAAATCGAACCGCACTTCCTGCCGGGCGGCAAACATGAAAAATGGTATGCCCTCTACGAAGCTGCGGCGACGATTTTCTATACATCCGGCGCGGTAACGCGCAAAGCGGCGCACGTCCGCGACGCGCTCGACTCCAAACGCATGATGATTTTGGTGTGGCTGGCTTTGTTCCCCGCCATGTTCTTCGGTATGTACAACGTCGGCGTACAGGCATTCGGTGCGTTAACGCCCGATTTGCTGCAACAAAGCATCGCCAACGACTGGCATTACGCCCTTGCCAACGCTTTGGGCATCAATATGTCGTCTGAAGCGGGCGTGTCGGGCAAAATGCTGTTTGGCGCGATTTACTTCCTGCCGATTTACGCAACCGTATTTATCGTCGGCGGTTTTTGGGAAGTCTTGTTCGCCACCGTGCGCAAACATGAAATCAACGAAGGTTTCTTCGTGACTTCGATTCTGTTTGCCTTAATCGTTCCGCCTACGCTGCCTTTGTGGCAGGCGGCTTTGGGCATTACCTTCGGCGTGGTGGTTGCAAAAGAGGTATTCGGCGGTACGGGTAAAAACTTTATGAACCCTGCGCTGGCAGGCCGCGCCTTCCTGTTCTTCGCCTACCCAGCCAACCTGAGCGGCGATGCGGTTTGGACGGCGGTTGACGGCTATTCCGGTGCAACCGCGCTGGCGCAATGGGCGGCACACGGTGCAGACGGCCTGAAAAACGCCGTAACCGGTCAAACCATCACTTGGATGGACGCGTTTATCGGCAAACTGCCCGGCTCCATCGGCGAAGTCTCCACTTTGGCACTCTTAATCGGCGGCGCGTTTATCGTGTTTGCCCGCATCGCTTCTTGGCGCATTATTGCCGGCGTGATGATCGGTATGATTGCCATGTCTTCGCTGTTCAACTTCATCGGTTCGGACACCAACGCTATGTTTGCTATGCCTTGGTACTGGCATCTGGTCGTCGGCGGCTTCGCCATCGGTATGCTGTTTATGGCGACCGACCCTGTTTCCGCTTCCTTTACCAATGTCGGCAAATGGTGGTACGGCGCGCTTATCGGTGTGATGTGCGTGTTAATCCGCGTGGTCAACCCCGCTTACCCCGAAGGCATGATGTTGGCGATTCTGTTTGCCAACCTGTTTGCCCCGATTTTCGACTATTTCGTCGCACAAGCAAACATCAAACGCAGAAAGGCGCGCAGCAATGGCTAAGAAATTCGATAAAGACAGCTTCAGCGGCACGCTGATTGTCGTGTTGGCGGTCAGCCTGATTTGCTCGGTCATCGTTGCCGGTGCGGTCGTCGGCTTGAAACCCATCCAAGAAAAACAAAAACTCCAAGACAAACAAGGCTATATTTTGAGCGTGGCCGGTTTGATGGATAAAGACACCGACATCGGCAAAACCTTTGCCGAGCGTATCGAGCAACGCGTGGTCGATTTGGCGACCGGCGAATATGTGAAAGACGCGCCGAAAGACTTCAGCGCGCGCATCGCAGGCAAAGACCCCGCGCAAAGCATCCGCATCAAACCCGAAGACGATTTTGCAGGCATCAAAAGCCGTGCCAAATACACCGAGGTTTACTTGGTAAAAGGCGAAGACGGCAAAATCGGGCAAATCATCCTGCCGATGCACGGCAACGGTTTGTGGTCTGTTATGTACGGCTTTGTCGCCATTCAACCCGACGGCAACACCATCAACGGCATTACCTACTACGAACAAGGCGAAACCCCGGGCTTGGGCGGCGAAATCGGCAATCCGTTGTGGCAGCAAAAATTCGTCGGCAAAAAACTGTTTGACGGACAAGGCAAACTCGCCCTGCACGTCGGCAAAGGCGCGGGTTCAGACAAAGAACACGGCGTAGATGCCCTCTCCGGCGCGTCGCTGACATCCAAAGGCGTGCAAGGTTCGTTCGCCTACTGGTTTGGCGAAAACGGCTATATCCCCTACCTGAACAAATTGAAATCAGCAGGAGCGCAATAATGGCTGATATGAAACGCTTGAAACACTTAATGTTTTCACCCTTTATCGACAACAACCCGATTGCCTTGCAGGTTTTGGGTATTTGTTCGGCTTTGGCGGTTACCACCAAACTTCAGACGGCCATCGTGATGGGTATTTCCGTAGCTTTGGTAACCGGTTTTTCCAGCTTCTTCATTTCGCTGGTACGCAACTACATCCCCAACAGCATCCGCATCATCGTGCAAATGGCGATTATCGCGTCGCTGGTTACGCTGGTCGACCAACTCTTGCAGGCATTTGCCTACGAATTGTCCAAACAGCTTTCCGTATTCGTCGGTCTGATTATTACCAACTGTATCGTGATGGGCCGCGCCGAAGCATTTGCGATGAAAGAGCCTCCGCTGGAAAGCCTGATCGACGGCATCGGCAACGGCGCGGGCTACGGGATGATGCTGCTTGTCGTCGCCACCGTCCGCGAACTGATCGGCTCGGGCAAGCTCTTGGGCTACACCGTTTTCCAAACTGTGCAGGACGGCGGCTGGTATCAGACCAACGGTCTCTTCCTGCTCGCCCCCAGCGCGTTCTTCATCATCGGCTTTTTGATTTGGGGTCTGCGTACCTGGAAACCCGAACAGGCGGAGGAATAAGCTATGGAACACTATTTGAGCCTCTTCATCAAATCCGTCTTCATTGAAAATATGGCGCTATCCTTCTTTTTGGGTATGTGCACGTTTTTGGCGGTATCCAAAAAAGTATCCACCGCATTCGGTTTGGGTGTGGCGGTAATTTTCGTACTCGGGCTGTCCGTCCCTGCCAACCAACTCGTTTACTCGCTGCTCAAAGACGGCGCGATTGTCGAAGGCGTGGATTTGACCTTTTTGAAATTCATCACCTTCATCGGCGTGATTGCCGCTTTGGTACAGATTTTGGAAATGTTCTTGGACAAATTCGTCCCAGCCCTCTACAACGCATTGGGTATCTACCTGCCGCTGATTACCGTAAACTGCGCGATTTTCGGTGCCGTATCGTTTATGGCGCAACGCGAATACAACTTCGGCGAGTCCGTCGTGTACGGCTTCGGCGCAGGCCTGGGCTGGATGTTGGCGATTGTCGCTTTGGCGGGCATTACCGAAAAAATGAAATATTCGGACGCTCCCAAAGGCCTCAAAGGCTTGGGCATTACCTTTATCGCCGCAGGCCTGATGGCGATGGCGTTTATGTCGTTCTCCGGCATCCAGTTATAAGAAAGGGACCGGTATGGAGATTATTTTAGGTATTGTGATGTTTACCGTCATCGTTTTGGTTTTGGCACTGATGATTCTGTTTGCCAAATCCAAGTTGGTGAGCGAAGGCGACATCACCATCAAAGTCAACGGCGAAAAAGAGCTGACGATGCCCGCCGGCGGCAAACTCTTGGGCGCGCTTGCCAACGAAGGCATCTTTATCCCCTCCGCCTGCGGCGGGGGCGGTTCGTGCGGTCAGTGCCGCGTCGTCGTAAAAAGCGGCGGCGGCGACATCCTGCCGACCGAGCTGTCCCACATCAACAAACGCGAAGCGCGCGAAGGCTGCCGGCTGTCGTGCCAAGTCAACGTCAAAACCGATATGGAGATTGAAGTACCCGAAGAAGTGTTCGGTGTGAAAAAATGGGAATGCACCGTCATCTCCAACGACAACAAAGCCACGTTCATTAAAGAACTCAAGCTCGCCATTCCCGAAGGCGAAGAAGTCCCCTTCCGTGCCGGCGGCTACATCCAAATCGAAGCCCCGCCGCACACCGTTGCCTACAAAGACTTTGACATTCCCAAGGAATATCACGAAGACTGGGACAAATACAATCTGTGGCAATACGTTTCCAAAGTGGACGAACCGATTTTGCGCGCCTACTCTATGGCTTCGTATCCTGAAGAAAAAGGCATCATTATGCTGAACGTGCGTATCGCCACGCCGCCCCCGCGCGTACCCGATGCGCCTCCGGGACAAATGTCTTCCTACATCTGGTCGCTCAAACCCGGCGACAAAGTTACGATTTCCGGCCCGTTCGGCGAATTTTTCGCCAAAGACACCGATGCCGAAATGGTATTTATCGGCGGCGGTGCGGGTATGGCTCCGATGCGTTCCCACATTTTCGACCAGTTGAAACGTTTGAACTCCAAACGCAAAATTACCTTCTGGTATGGCGCACGTTCCAAACGCGAGATGTTCTATGTCGAAGACTTCGACCAACTCGCAGCCGAGTTCCCGAACTTCACATGGCACGTTGCCCTGTCCGACCCGCTGCCTGAAGACAACTGGGACGGCTACACGGGCTTCATCCACAACGTGGTTTACGAAAACCATCTGAAAAACCACGAAGCACCGGAAGACTGCGAATTCTATATGTGCGGCCCTCCGATTATGAACCAGTCCGTCATCAAAATGCTCAAAGACTTGGGCGTGGAAGACGAAAACATCCTCTTGGACGATTTCGGCGGTTAAATATTCGGCTTCAAACACAAAAGGAAGAAACCTCGGTTTCTTCCTTTTTTTTATCCGATACCGTCCGAACACCCTTCAGACGGCATCCGCCCATACCCGTATCAATATCGTTGAACTTCCATTTTTACCCTGCGGCGGATGTGCGGTTAAATATTTTGGCGGAAAAGCAAAGAAGTATACTTCTTTTTAGTTATGGTTGATTCCATAACTAAAAAAGTATCGATAAACTCATTTTGCGAGGTACGGATAATGTCTGACAGCTTTGAAAACAGCCCCGAATACGATGATTGGATTGAATCGGGCGGTCGTGATGAAGATTACGAATACTACTACAACAAATGGCAACGCAGGACGCGCTGACCATTAAACCCTGACAAACCGGTTTGTAAAACACCGGTTTGTTTTTTATTACCGCCACCTAAACGACGGGCGATGCCGCCCGAACACCCTTCAGACGGCATCGGCATAGAAACATATCGGCCATTTTGCGATATAATTCAAGCCATTTGCCAAAACCGTCAAACACTATGCCGTCTGAAACACGCCTGCCGAACCTTATCCGCGCCTTGATATTTGCCCTGGGTTTCATCTTCCTGAACGCCTGTTCGGAACAAACCGCGCAAACCGTTACCCTGCAAGGCGAAACGATGGGCACGACCTATACCGTCAAATACCTTTCAAATAATCGGGACAAACTCCCCTCACCTGCCGAAATACAAAAGCGCATCGATGACGCGCTTAAAGAAGTCAACCGGCAGATGTCCACCTATCAGCCCGACTCCGAAATCAGCCGGTTCAACCAACACACAGCCGGCAAGCCCCTCCGCATTTCAAGCGACTTCGCACACGTTACCGCCGAGGCCGTCCGCCTGAACCGCCTGACACACGGCGCGCTGGACGTAACTGTCGGCCCCTTGGTCAACCTTTGGGGATTCGGCCCCGACAAATCCGTTACCCGTGAACCGTCGCCGGAACAAATCAAACAGGCGGCATCTTATACGGGCATAGACAAAATCATTTTGAAACAAGGCAAAGATTACGCCTCCTTGAGCAAAACCCACCCCAAGGCCTATTTGGATTTATCTTCGATTGCCAAAGGCTTCGGCGTTGATAAAGTTGCGGGCGAACTGGAAAAATACGGCATTCAAAATTATCTGGTCGAAATCGGCGGCGAGTTGCACGGCAAAGGCAAAAACGCGCGCGGCGAACCGTGGCGCATCGGCATCGAACAGCCCAATATCGTCCAAGGCGGCAATACGCAGATTATCGTCCCGCTGAACAACCGTTCGCTTGCCACTTCCGGCGATTACCGTATTTTCCACGTCGATAAAAGCGGCAAACGCCTCTCCCACATCATCAACCCGAACAACAAACGCCCCATCAGCCACAACCTCGCCTCCATCAGCGTGGTCGCAGACAGTGCAATGACGGCGGACGGCTTGTCCACAGGATTATTTGTTTTAGGAGAAACCGAAGCCCTGAAGCTGGCAGAGCGCGAAAAACTCGCCATTTTCCTGATTGTCAGGGATAAAGGCGGCTACCGCACCGCCATGTCTTCCGAATTTGAAAAACTGCTCCGTTAAACACACACCGATTGGGAAACACTATGAAAACCCTGCTCCTCACCTTCGGCATCTTCCTGACCGTCATCATCGGTATGGCGGTCGGCTATATTTTCTCCAAACGCACCATCAAAGGCAGTTGCGGCGGCATTACCGCCTTGGGTATGAAAAAAATGTGCGACTGCGACACGCCTTGCGACACCCTGCAAAAGAAACTGGATGAAGAAAAACAGGCAGGCGGCATACGGGTTGACCGTTAACGCCGAAATATAGTGGATTAAATTTAAACCAGTACAGCGTTGCCTCGCCTTAGCTCAAAGAGAACGATTCTCTAAGGTGCTGAAGCACCTAGTGAATCGGTTCCGTACTATTTGTACTGTCTGCGGCTTCGTCGCCTTGTCCTGATTTAAATTTAATCCACTATAAAATGCCGTCTGAAGCCCGACAGGCGGGTTCGGACGGCATTGCCGCTTTACTTCGATCGGTTTATACGCAAAACGCGCTTCAGGAAATAAATCAGATTATTCCCCAGACGCCTTCAGGCTTCCTTCTGTGCCACCGTAACCATAGCCGGGCGCAACACGCGGTCGGACAGCGTATAACCCTTCTTCATCACACCCACCACGGTATTGGGTTCCTGTTCGCTTGCCACCGCCTGCATCGCCTGATGGATATTCGGATCGAGCTTGTCGCCCGCTTTAGGGTTGATTTCCTTGATTTGCGTAGCATCAAATGCTTTCTGCAACTCGTTCAAAGTCATCTGCACGCCCATTTTCAGCGCATCGAAATTGCCGCTCTGATCCAAAAGCGCCATTTCCAGATAATCCTTGACCGGCAGCATTTCCACGGCAAACTTCTGTCCGGCGAACTTGTGCGTATCGGCAATTTCCTGCTGATGGCGGCGGCGCAGGTTTTGCTCGTTTGCCAAAGCACGCAGCTGCTCGTCTTTCAACTGCGCTTCCAGCTCGGCAATCCGCGCCTGCAAATCCTCATAAGCCGGCTCGGCGGCAGCCTGTTCCTGCACACCGTCCGCATTTCCTACTGTCTCGACGGTTTCCACCGCCTCCACATTTTCAACCGCTTCTTCACTGTTTTGCTGCTGTGTCTGTTCGCTCATATCATATCCCTTAAAACAAATTGGAAATCAAAATCCGGTTATTACCCACGCAAGATAAGGACATTTTCAAGAAACTTCAAGCAAAGGCAGGAAATTTCACATCCGCCGCCGAATACCCTACCGCAAAAACCATATAAACGGTAAGATACCGCCGACCTTATGCTTTTCAGACGGCATCCATTATGAAAAAAAACCATTTGAACACAACCGGTTTCGACCTCTGGCACACCATCCGCGAAGAAACCGCGGCCGCTGCCGCCGTCGAACCGATGCTGGCAAGTTTTTTGCACCAAACCGTGTTGCGCCACGAGTCCCTCGGCTCCGTCCTTGCCTACCACCTTTCCAGCAAACTCGGCAGCCCGATTATGGACGTGCGCGCGCTGTTTGAAATCTACCAGCAGGCGTTGGGCAGCGACACCCAAATCGGCAAATGCGTCGAAGCAGACTTAAAAGCCATCTACGAACGCGATCCCGCCTGCGACGAATATTCGCTGCCGCTTTTATATTTCAAAGGCTTCCACGCGATTCAGGCACACCGCATCAACCACCGGCTGTATCTCGACGGGCGCAAAACGCTGGCATATTTCCTGCAAAACCGTATGTCCGAAGTATTCGGCGTGGACATCCATCCCGCCGCCCGTTTCGGATACGGGCTGATGCTCGACCACGCCACCGGCTTTGTTGCCGGAGAAACCGCCGTGTTGGGCAACAATATTTCGATTTTGCACGGCGTAACCTTAGGCGGTTCGGGCAAAGAAGGCGGCGACCGCCACCCCAAAATCGGCGACGGCGTAATGATCGGCGCAAACGCCTCGATATTGGGCAATATCCGCATCGGCAGCAATGCCAAAATCGGCGCGGGCAGCGTCGTGGTTTCAGACGTGCCGCCGTCCATCACGGTTGTCGGCGTACCCGCAAAACCCGTGGCGCGATCGCTCAAAACCCCGTCGGCGGATATGGATCAAAATATCCAGTTTGCCGAAATCGACTTTATGATTTGAATATCCGCACCAATGCCGTCTGAAACGCCAAACGGGCTCCAGACGGCATTGCCCGCTTCAAGCCCGCACCTTGATATGCCGCCGATACCGGCACTTGTCAGTCGGACAAAATGCCTTTTATTCGATACACCCGATTCCCACACAACCGGAAATAACCGGTTTCCTTATAAACGGACGGCATCGGGCAATGATTCAAACAAAGCCTATTTCAAAAGCAGAATCAGTAGCAAAACAAACGCGATTGCCGCCAGCCACAGGCTTTGCCGCTGCTGCACTTTGACCAAATGAATATAGGCATCACGCATTTCCTGCTGACGGTTTTCATCAATCAACGCACTGATTTTACGCGGCAATGAAGGAATGATTTGCGCCCAGTCGGGGGCTTCGTTTTTGAGGTTGCGCCAAAGGGCTTTGGGGCCGACCTGCCCGTTCATCCATTTCACCAAAAACGGTTTGGCGGTTTTCCACAAGTCCAAATCGGGATCGAGTTGGCGGCCCAAGCCTTCGATGTTGAGCAGCGTTTTTTGCAGCAATACCAGCTGCGGCTGGATTTCGACATTGAAGCGGCGGCTGACTTCAAACAGGCGCATCAGCACCAAGCCGAAGGAAATCTGCGAAATCGGTTTGTTGAACACCGGTTCGCACACGGCGCGGACGGCGGCTTCCAATTCTTCCGCACGCGTGTCGGCAGGCACCCAGCCCGATTCGATGTGGGCGGTGGCGACGCGCCGGTAATCGCGGTTGAAAAAGGCGAGGAAATTGATGGCGAGATAACGTTTGTCATAATCGGTCAGCGTGCCGACGATGCCGAAATCAAGGGCGATGTAGCGGTTGTCGGCGGCGACCAGAATATTGCCGGGGTGCATATCCGCGTGGAAAAAACCGTCGCGGAAAACTTGCGTGAAGAAGATTTCCACGCCGTAATCGGCGAGTTTGTGCAAATCGATGCCGTCTGCTTTGAGTTTGGCGATGTCGGCAACCGGCGTGCCGTCCATCCATTCAATCGTCAGCACGTCGCTGGTGCAGTAGTCGTAAAACACCTTGGGCACAATCAGCATATTGCTGTTTTGGAAATTACGTCCGAGCTGTCCGGCATTGGCGGCTTCGCGCATCAAATCCAACTCGTCGTGCAGGTATTTGTCGAACTCCACCACCACTTCGCGCGGCTTCAGACGCCTGCCGTCTGAAAACAAGCGTTCGACCCAAGCCGCGCCGAAGCGCATCAGCGACAAGTCCTGTTCGATAAGGGGCAAAAGGTTGGGGCGCAAAACTTTGACCGCCACTCGTTCGCCCGAATGCAGGCGGGCTTTGTGTACTTGGGCGATGGACGCGCTGGCGACGGGCTCGGTTTCAAATTCCGCATACAGCTTTTCGATGGGCTGGCCCAGCGATTTTTCGATTTGTTCACGCGAAAGCCGCGCGTCAAAAGGCGGCACTTTGTCTTGCAGCTTTGCCAGTTCGACGGCGTAATCGTGCGGAATCAAATCGGGGCGTGTGGACAAAACCTGCCCGAACTTGATGAAAATCGGTCCCAGGCTTTCCAAGGCAAGGCGCAGACGGACGGCAGGCGGTTCGTTTTTCAATTTGGACGACTGCGGCATCATTTTCAGCAGAGCGCATATCCAACCGCTACCCATCAGCGAAGCACACAGACCTGCCAGCCGATAGCGGTAAAAAGTCCCGACAATAACCGTCAGGCGTTTCAACCATTTCATATATAAAATCCCGAATACAGCATTTATCGAACAATCAAAAAATCTTACCGAGCAGATAGCCCAAAAAGGCAATCAGCAGCCCGAAAACCAGCAGTTTGATATTGCGGGACGGCGGTTCGGGTTGCGAAGGTGCGGAAATATCATCTTCCCGTCCGCCGTGAAGTTCAAGATATTCGGGCATTTCCCCATCCGCGCCTTCTCCTTCGCCCTCCCCTTCCTCCGGCGGCACAACCGTTTCCAACTCCATATATCTCCGGGTAATAATATCCAAACCCAAATAGCTGAAATAATCGTGCAACTCTTCCCGTTTCGCCCAAGTGCATTTTTCCTCAACCAGCACTTGAGGTTTGGAATCGAGCGATTCGATCAATCCTTCCGCCTTTTCCTCGCCGAGATTCTCCTTAAGGCACTCCCGGATAAGCCCGCGATCCACTTGGGGCGGGTAAGAAACATATACATCGTACAAATCGTTTCGGTAATCTTTACTCATCTCAATCATAAGGGAACAAATACGCCTGATACCGTTCCGCCCGTTCCTTTCGGGAAACCCGATTCATCTTCAAACAATCGGATTATATGTGAATTCATCCTGATAATATATTTTCCAAAAGTAAAAATGCCGTCTGAACGTTCAGACGGCATCACACAAACCAAGCGGTCATACGGAAAACGACGATCCGCAACCGCAGGTTGTTTCCGCATTCGGATTGCGGATGACGAATTGCGAACCCTGCAAACTTTCCGTATAGTCGATTTCCGCACCGACCAAATACTGATAGCTCATCGGATCGACCAAAAAGACCAAACCGTTTTTCTCAATTTCAAAATCGTCGTCGTTTTTGATTTCGTCAAAAGTAAATCCGTACTGGAAACCCGAGCAGCCGCCGCCGTTGACAAAAACCCGTAATTTCAAATCGGGGTTGTTCTCTTCGGCAATCAAATCGGCAACTTTGGCACAGCAGCTGTCAGTAAAAATAATAGGGCTTTCATCCGACATGGTGTTATTCCTTAATATAATATTTTCTGCATTCTCTCTCAAACCCCCTTCAAAGGCAAGCAGGCTTCGCCTTTGAAAAAGGAATTGTTCCAATAGATAAGTTTGACCGCCTGCAATTTCAAGCCCCAAACTCAAATCGTCCTGCCGAACCACTCGACACGCCCGATAATCTCCACATCATCGGTCAAGTCGTTCAAATTGATTTCAAAAGCAGGATAAGCCTCGTTTGCAGAAATCACATTGATAATCCCCCCCGGTACAATCTGTAAACGTTTAACCAGCAGATTTTCATTAATCCGCAACACATACAGACCGTCCCTCGGCGTATTTTCCCCATGATTGACCAAAATCGAATCTCCGTCATTCAAAACCCCCTCCATAGAATCCCCCTTGACGGAAATTACAGACAGGTTTTTCGTATCGCGGGTAACATAATTCTCAATCCAATGCCGTCTGAACGCCATTGTAAATACCGGTTCCTCATGATCGACAAACTGCCCGTATCCCGCAGCCGCCCGAATATCATATCTCGGCACAAAGACAAACTCGTCCGTATCGACTTCATTTCCCAAGGTATCGTAAGCAAGGGATTTTTTTGGGGCTTCATCTGGAAACGGATTACCCTCCCCGGTCAACAGCCAATCGATACTACACCCCTTCAACTGCTTGATTTTTTTTAATGTTTCAGACTTCGGCAGACCGCCTTCATTCCATATCCTGCTGAAGCCCGCAATTGTCATTTCAATATCGGATGCGATTTTTGCCTGCTTCGCTTCGCTTTTCCATAAAAAAACCAGTCTGTCTTTAAAGGTTTCCATAAATACCCTTCCGCTCCCCTTCATTCAATCATCTAAAGTAAACATGAAATATATTTTACCTTAGCTATCCAAAAAACGGAACAATTATGATAAACTAAATTTAAATTATGATTTTTCTTACTTAATACATAATTTTTCAGATTTTTCCATAGGTTTAATCCTAAATTGACAGAAAAAGGATAGAAAAATGAAGAAAACCGGCAAATATCTTATCTATACTGCGGCATTTACCGCATTCTGCTTTGCCTTCCAAGAAAACCGTTCTGAAGCCAAACAGCCCGACATCACTTTATCCGCATCCCTGTGCGAACAATTCAACATACTGAACGCCAAAGATATGGATGCAGAACAAGTCTCCCTTTCCAAAGAATGCGACATCATCGAGTCTTCACACGACTGGGAAAAAGAGTACGGCAACTTGAACGAACAGGAAATGCTCGCCGGCATCGTCTATGAATAAACCTGCCTGCCATTTGAAATATTATGCTTGAATGCATTGGAGCCAAATGTATTAAATCAAATATAAAACCAATATATTCATAAAGTTATATACTTATAACCATGCTGTAGCTTGAAACAGCCCGCCGCCCGCCCTATTTACAGCCCATCGGGACAAAATGTTCCAACATATTTCTCAAAATAAGCAAAATCAAATAGGAGTATCCACATGGCAAAAGTAATCGGTATCGACTTAGGTACAACCAACTCTTGTTTGGCCATTTCCGAAAACGGTCAAACCAAAGTTATCGAAAACGCAGAAGGCGCACGCACCACGCCGTCCGTTATCGCTTATCTGGACGGCGGCGAAATCCTCGTCGGCGCGCCTGCCAAACGCCAAGCCGTAACCAACGCTAAAAACACCATTTACGCCGCCAAACGCCTGATCGGCCACAAATTTGAAGACAAAGAAGTCCAACGCGACATCGAATCTATGCCTTTCGAAATCGTTAAAGCCAACAACGGCGACGCATGGGTGAAAGCGCAAGGCAAAGAGCTGTCTCCTCCTCAAATTTCCGCAGAAGTCCTGCGTAAAATGAAAGAAGCCGCCGAAGCTTACTTGGGCGAAAAAGTAACCGAAGCCGTGATTACCGTTCCGGCCTACTTCAACGACAGCCAACGCCAAGCCACCAAAGACGCGGGCCGTATCGCCGGTTTGGACGTAAAACGCATCATCAACGAACCAACCGCAGCCGCTTTGGCATTCGGTATGGACAAAGGCGACAACAAAGACCGCAAAGTAGCCGTATATGACTTGGGTGGCGGTACTTTCGATATTTCCATCATCGAAATCGCCAATCTCGACGGCGACAAACAATTTGAAGTATTGGCTACCAACGGCGATACTTTCTTAGGCGGCGAAGACTTCGACCAACGCTTGATCGACTACATCATTGACGAGTTTAAAAAAGAACAAGGCATTGATTTGAAACAAGACGTAATGGCTCTGCAACGTCTGAAAGAAGCTGCCGAAAAAGCCAAAATCGAATTGTCCAGCGGCCAGCAAACCGAAATCAACCTGCCGTACATCACCATGGACGCAACCGGCCCGAAACACTTGGCAATGAAAATTACCCGCGCCAAATTCGAGAGCCTGGTTGAAGACCTGATTGCCCGCTCTATCGAGCCTTGCCGCACCGCATTGAAAGATGCCGGCTTGAGCACCGGCGACATCGACGACGTAATTTTAGTCGGCGGTCAGTCCCGTATGCCGAAAGTACAAGAAGCCGTTAAAGACTTCTTCGGCAAAGAACCGCGCAAAGACGTGAACCCTGACGAAGCCGTTGCCGTAGGCGCAGCGATCCAAGGCGAAGTATTGAGCGGCGGCCGCAGCGACGTATTGCTGCTGGACGTAACCCCTCTGTCCTTGGGTATCGAAACCATGGGCGGCGTGATGACCAAGCTGATTCAAAAGAACACGACCATTCCGACTAAAGCGTCTCAAGTGTTCTCTACTGCCGAAGACAACCAAAGCGCAGTAACCATCCATGTACTGCAAGGCGAACGCGAACGCGCTTCTGCCAACAAATCTTTGGGTCAGTTCAACTTGGGCGACATCGCACCCGCACCGCGCGGTATGCCGCAAATCGAAGTAACCTTCGACATCGACGCCAACGGCATCCTGCACGTTTCCGCCAAAGACAAAGGCACCGGTAAAGCGGCCAACATCACCATCCAAGGTTCTTCAGGCTTGAGCGAAGAAGAAATCGAACGCATGGTGAAAGATGCCGAAGCCAATGCTGAAGAAGATAAAAAACTGACTGAATTGGTCGCTTCCCGTAACCAAGCCGAAGCCCTGATTCACTCTGTGAAAAAATCTCTGACTGACTACGGCGACAAACTCGACGCTGCCGAGAAAGAAAAAATCGAAGCTGCGTTGAAAGAAGCTGAAGAAGCAGTTAAAGGCGATGACAAAGCCGCTATCGATGCCAAAGCCGAAGCTTTGGGTGCAGCCAGCCAAAAATTGGGGGAAATGGTTTACGCTCAAGCGCAAGCCGAAGCCCAAACCAGCGAGGGCGCACAAGCGGACGCATCATCCCAAAAAGACGATGACGTGGTCGATGCGGACTTTACCGAAGTAAAAGACGACAAAAAATAATTAATGCCGTCTGAAAAAAGCGCGAACCGTTTGGTTCGCGCTTTTTTAGGCTGTGTTTTAATATAGTGCCGACAGGCATACTCGGCTTCAAGGTATTTAATAGGATAGGTTTCTACCCAACCGAAAAAATAATTTTCTTTTCCCTGACAAATAGTTGTAATCAACGGATTATTAAAATACAGCCTTTTTTATCAGCCGCTGCAAAAACGACAGTATGGCAACAGTTCCAAATCAATCTGCCGAAACGCTCCAAAAATCAAGTTTCAACCGATGTATCATGCTCTAGGCGTTTTTATATCATTTTCTTGTTTACTTAAAATATTTTTAATAGGATAATAAATAATTATTATTATCAAAGGCTGGAAAATGAAACCGAATCCGCTCCTATGGGCTTTGATGACCGTTTTTTCCGTTGCTCCATCTTGGGCAGAACAACTGGCAAATACTGAAGAAATACAATCCGTCAAAACCTTCTCCCCGCCCAAACCGATTGCACCGACCGCAGCGCAAGGCTATTTCCCCGAAAACCAATTCGACCGCACCGACCGCAGCGATCATTACTTTGTTACCGAAAACATAGACCAAGCCTTCCGTCCGCTGAAAGCAAACAGCGGCTTCTACGGCAAAAGTTTTTATAATTCCGTTACCGCGCAAGCACGCGGGGCGAATGTTTACGGCGTAGCCAACCTCAATCACACCAAGGCAAACGGCTACAAAGATGGCGGTGGGCGCGACACCGATTGGAAATACAGCCGCTTCAATCAGGCTTTGGTACTCGGTTTCGTGCCATCTGAAAATCAAGAATACCGCCTCACTTATCTGCACGACGACATCAACGACGACCGCCAACCGCAGTTCGTCAACGACGCATTGGACACCGAACGCCACATCGCCAAACTCAACGCGCGTTGGGGCAATGCTGATTTGAGCAATACGGTCAGCGCGGAAGCAGCCGTAATCAAACTCAAACGCCGCGCCGACAATTACTCCCTGCGTCAAAACAATACGCAGCAGAAAGTGTTCGTAGAACTTGACCGCAAAGTGTACGACTTCTCGCTCAAACACGACGCAGATTTCGGCAAGTTCCACAACACGGCCGCCGTCAACTACCGCAACGACAGCCAAAACGGCGAGCGCAACGCCCACACTCCCATGCGCGACTTCCTCAACGGCTACCGTTTCGCCGATGTGCACATCGACCGCTGGCGCATTGCCGATACCTTATCTTACAAGTTTGACGACCGACACAAACTGGGCTTGGGCTTAAGCTACGAACTCAACGAAGCGGATATTCGCAAAAATACGGCACAGCCTGAAAACCCAACAAAACTCGGTTCCCCCTTCCCCTCATCACAACAAATCTGGAAAAACCATTATGGCTACGACTTCAACGGCAAAGTGCGCCGTCATGCTTTGTCGGGCGAACTCAAATACGATTTCACGCCGTCTGAAACGCAAAAATACAGCGTTTCCCTCGCACATTTGGAACGCATCGGCGACAACACCGAACGCTTCAACTCGCTTGCCACCATCGCAGGCAATCCCCTGCTGAAAACCGAAAAACACAACCGCATTAAGCTCACTGCCGACAGCCGCAACGACTACTACAACGACTATATGAACTCGTTGGCAGGCGCGGGCTGGAACGTAGGCGGCACGCTTGTGGCGGACAAAGTCAAAGACCTGATTATTTTTGACCGCGCACGCGGACAAAGCGGCACGGCTTCCAAAGGCGGCGGCATCATCACACGCAACGTGGACGCGCGATTGTTTACCGCGCAGGCCTACGCGCGTTACAACTTCAATCCGCACTGGGCGGCAGGCATCAAAGCCGCCTACAACTACGGACACAACGAAACCGACGGCAGGCCGCTCTATCAAATCCGTCCGTTTGAAGCCGCCGTCCAAGCCGACTACAAAAACTACTTTGCCCACGGCAGCTATAACATCGGCGCGGCGGCACGCTTTGTCGCCAAACAAACGCGCGGCGATTTTGATATGGCAAGCGGTCTGGGCATAGACAAACGCGAAGCCGCCAAAGGCTTTACCGTTGCCGACGTGTACGCAGGCGTAAACATCAAAGACAAATACGGCTTGCGCCTGGGCGTGAACAACGTGTTCAACAAAAAATACGCCGAACACATCAGCGGCGACCACGTCCTCGCCCTGTCGCCAAGCGTGGTGTATGCACCGGGCAGGACGTATTGGCTGAGTTTGCATGCGGCATTTTAAAATCATGCCGTCTGAAAGAATGCCTGCATTGGCTTATTAAGAATTAGGAGATAAAAAATGGATATGAAAAGACGTGATTTCTTAAAAATGACCGCCGCGCTGGCAGCCGCAGGGGTTTCGCCTTCATTGTTGGCAGCCGGTAAAGAACAATTTACCGTGTACGGCGCACCGGCAATGCCCAGCGTAACCATTGCCGTAGCGGCGTTGCAGGGCAAGCTGGCGAAGCAGGCGGATGTATCGCTGAAAATCTGGCGTTCACCCGACCAGCTTCGCGCGGGCGTGGCGAGCGGACAATTTAAGGTAATGATGAGTCCGAGCAATGTCGGCGTAAACCTGCGCAACCAAGGGCAGAAAGTCGGTATGGTCAATATTTTGACCAACGGCATCACGCAGCTGATGTGCAAAGGCAGCGCGATTGCCTCGCCGCAGGATTTGGTCGGCAAAAAAATCCTCGTGCCGTTTAAAAACGACATGCCCGACATCGTGCTGCAAGCCTTGCTGAAAAAACTGAAAATCGACGCGCACAAAGTCGGCATCACTTACACCGCCACGCCGCCCGAAGCAGTCGGGCTGTTTTTGAGCAAGGACTACCACGCCGCCATCCTGCCCGAACCGATGGCAACCGCCAGCATGCTCAAAGGCAAAACCATGGGCGTAAACGTCGTGCGCGGCTTTGATTTGGTGAAGGCATGGGGGCAGGCGTTTGACACCAAACCGCTGATTCCGATGGCGGGCATCATCGCCAACGAAGAATATTTCCACGCACACAAGGCACAGTTCGACATCTTCCATCAGGATTTGAAAAACGCGCTCAACTGGATACTCGCCAAC
>NZ_JAGTUI010000059.1:0-8375 GCF_018224585.1 Neisseria sp. Marseille-Q1983 | reverse complement strand
TGCTCATATTGGGGACGGATTGTAAAAGGTCTGCGCCATCCCCTGCCGGCAGGGGCTGGAGGGTGGCTTTAGGATTGAATTTGACTGTGTTGGCTTTTTGCTGCTGCGTCCCGGTAACGGTAACGGGGGAGAGCTCGGCGGTTTCTTCCGCAACAGGGGCTGCCCATACTTGGCTGAGCGCGGCGGCGAGGGGGAGGAGTAGGAAACGGGTGGTTTTCATATCTGACCTACTTAAATGGAGGGTTGTTGTATTAGTACTAAAGTAGTATATAAAACTAAACTGAACGATGTATCAGAAGTTGCACTTTATTTAACATACATCAATAATGAATGTATCGGCCGGATAAAAAAATGCCGTCTGAAGCGGAAACGGCTTCAGACGGCATTTTGAAAGACGGGTTATTTGTTAAAGAAAATCAGCGTCCACGGCAAAACATAGGCCTGCAGGAGGGTCAGGAAGCCGACAAAGCTACAGAAAATCAAGCTGTGTTTCACGGTGAAGCGGAACAGGTTGGATTCTTTGCCTTCCAGACCGACCGCCGCGCAGGCGATGGCGATGGATTGAGGGGAAATCATTTTGCCGGTTACGCCGCCGGTGGTGTTGGCGGCAACGGTCAATTCGGGGGTAACGCCGATTTGGTGCGCCGTACTTGCCTGCAAAGAACCGAATAAGGCGTTTGCGGAAGTGTCCGAACCGGTCAGAAATACGCCCAGCCAGCCGAGGAACGGCGAGAAAAACGGGAACACGGCACCGGTAGCGGCGAGGACGAGTGCCAATGTGGATGACAGTCCTGAATAGTTTGCCACGAATGCGAAACCGAGTACCAAACCGATAGACAGGATGGACAGACGCAGTTCTTTGAGCGTTTCAAAGAACGTGCCGACGGCTTCGGAAGGTTTCATTTTCAGTAAAACGGCAGAAACGATGGAAGCAAACAGGATTGCCGTACCGACTGCGCCGAGGAAGTCGATTTTGAACACGGCGGCGTATGGGGTCGGTTCGCTGACGATGGGCGCGGCTTTTTGTACTAAGTTGTGCAGCATCGGCCAGTCGAATTTGATGGTGGCAACGCCCAAAGCCTCTTTAACGCCTTTAATCGTCCACACGCTGACGAAAACGGTCAGGATGGCAAAAGGCGACCAGGCTTTGATGATTTGTCCTGCCGTGTATTCGCCCGCTTTGCGTTCGGACGGTTTTTTCATACCGTTGAACGTGAAGATTTCTTCAGGTTGCCATTTTTTCAGGAAAGCAGACAGGCAGATCAGGCTGACCAATGCGGAGGTAACGTCAGGCAACTCGGGGCCGATGAAGTTGGCGGTAATGAATTGGGTTGTGGCAAAGGATACGCCGGCAACCAGAACGGCAGGCCAAGTTTGGCGTATGCCGCGCATACCGTCCATCATGGCAACCAGCCAGAAGGGTACGATGACTGACAGGATAGGAAGTTGGCGGCCGGCGACCTGACCGATGTGGTAAGGATCGAGGTTGGACACTTGTCCGGCAACCAAAACCGGAATGCCCATCGCGCCGAAAGCCACGGGCGCGGTGTTGGCAATCAAACACAAACCTGCGGCGTAGAGCGGATTGAAGCCCAAGCCCACCAGCAAAGCGGCGGTAATCGCCACCGGCGCGCCGAAGCCTGCCGCGCCTTCGAGGAATGCGCCGAAGGAGAAGCCGACTAGCAGCATTTGCAGGCGTTGGTCTTCTGTAATTGAAATAACAGAGGCGCGGATAATATCGAACTGCCCTGTTTTTACGGTAATTTTATATAAGAACACGGCGGTAACGATAATCCAGGCAATCGGCCACAAGCCGTAAGCGAAGCCGTACAGCGCGGAAGAAACCGCCATACCCGCCGGCATCCCGAAGCCGAATACGGCAACGGCAAGCGCAATCAGCAGCGTATAAAGCCCCGCCTGATAGCCTTTGAGCTTCAGGACGGTCAGCGCGGCAAAGAAAAAGACGATGGGTAAGAGTGCGGCGGCGGCAGTCAGATACAGGCTGCCTCCTATCGCCGTGTAGTTTTGAATCCAAGTTTCCATAATTGGGCATCTCCGGAAATATTTTTCTAATCGTCGGCAATAGTGGTCAAACCAATTAAAGCAACGTTGCATTACTTTACGAAACTTTAATATTCAGGTCAATATATTTTTGGGCGGTGCGGCAGGTTTGAAGCGGAGGTTTTTGTTTAAATATAATTAAAACAATAAATTATGCGAATAAAAAATGTAGTTTGATGTAGTTTTTTCCTGTATTTCAGGGGTGGTGCGAGGTAAATGCCGTTGACGGCGGGAACGGCGGGTCATTAGAATCCGCCCTGATTGGTCAGTCCAATTTGATGTTTGATGTATTTTGGAAGGGTTCGGCAAAGAATCTTTTAAAGGAGGGGGTGATGAAACTGATAAGGCCGCAGAAAATCAGCGATCAGGTGTTGTCGGTGCTGGAGGAGCGCATTGCGGAAGGCATTTACGCGGAAGGGGGCAAGATCCCCCCGGAGCGTGTTTTGGCGGAAGAGTTCGGCGTTTCGCGTCCGTCGGTCAGGTCGGCATTGAATATTTTGGTCGCCCGTCAGGTTTTGGAAGCGCGGCAGGGCGACGGCTATTATGTTTCCGTCAAACCGCAGCAGGATTTCCTGAAAAGTTGGCAGGAGCTTTTGGGCAAGCATTCCAATTGGGAGCAGGATGTTTTTGATTTCAGTTGCCATATTGAGGGCTGTATGGCGGCATTGGCGGCAGAACGCCGCACGGATGCCGATTTGAAGCGGATTCGGTTTTGGCTTGAAAAGTTTGAGGAGGCGTGCGGAAGCGGCAATTTGGAACATCAGGGCGAAGCCGATGTCAGCTTTCATCAGACGATTGCGGATGCGGCGCACAATTTGTTGTTCAGCCATTTGTCGGGTGGTTTGTTGAAAATGCTGTACCGGCAGACGCGCAGCAGCCTTATTTACCTGAATCAGGAAGAAGATCCGCGTCCGAAACTGATGGCGCAGCACCGCGTGCTGTATGAGGCGATATCGAACCGCCGGCCGGTCGAGGCTTCGGAGGCGGCAAAGTCCCATTTGAATTATGTGGCGAGCAGCATCTTGAAAGACAGGGAATATCAGAGCCGTAACCGCCACGCGGATACTTTGGCGCAAAACGATTTGAAGCGCGTGCAGGATTGGGCGGTGTGAATGCCGTTCAGACGGCATAGCATATTCAGATGTATCGGTAGTCTCACCCGATTTGAACGGGCGGATAAGGAAATGCCGTCTGAACAGCATTTGCGGTTCAGACGGCATTCGGTTTGCGGGGCGGCGGCGTTTGCTTAGAAGCCTTGCGCCAGCATCGCATCGGCAACTTTGACGAAGCCGGCGATGTTCGCACCGTTGACGTAGTTCACTTTGTCGCCGGCTTTGCCGTATTTCAGGCAGGACTCGTGGATGCTTTGCATAATGCCGAACAGTCGGCTGTCCACTTCTTCGCGCGTCCAAGACAGGCGGATGGCGTTTTGGCTCATTTCCAAGCCCGAAGTTGCCACGCCGCCGGCGTTGGAGGCTTTGCCCGGGGCGTAGAGGATGCCGGCTTTGATAAATTGCTCGACCGCACCCAAAGTTGACGGCATGTTCGCACCTTCCGCAACAACGTAGCAGCCGTTTGCCAACAGGGCTTTGGCGGCTTCTTCGTCCAATTCGTTTTGGGTCGCGCAGGGCAGGGCGATTTCGGCGGCAACGCCCCACGGTTTCTGGTTTTCAAAGTATTGCAAGCCTTGCTCTTTGGCGTAGGTGGAAACGCGTTCGCGGCGGACTTCTTTCAATTCGATCAAGGCGGCGAGTTGCGCTTCGGTCATACCGCTGTCGGAGAAGAGGACGAAGCCGTTGGAGTCGGAAACGGTCAGCACTTTCGCACCCAGTTGGATGGCTTTTTCGGCAGCGTATTGCGCCACGTTGCCGGAGCCTGAAATCAGTACGCGTTTGCCTTCAAAACTATCGTTGCGGGTTTGCAGCATGGCTTGTGCGAAATAGACGCAGCCGTAGCCGGTCGCTTCAGGGCGAATCAGGCTGCCGCCCCATTCCAAACCTTTGCCGGTCAGGACGGAAGTGAATTCATTGCGGATTTTTTTGTATTGTCCGAACAGGTAGCCGATTTCGCGTCCGCCTACGCCGATGTCGCCGGCCGGAACATCGGTGTCCGCGCCGATGTGGCGGTAGAGTTCGGTCATAAAGGCTTGGCAGAAGCGCATTACTTCGGCATCGGATTTGCCTTTGGGGTCGAAGTCGGAACCGCCTTTGCCGCCGCCCATAGGCAGGGTGGTCAAGGCGTTTTTGAAGACTTGTTCAAAAGCGAGGAATTTCAACACGCCCAAATCGACGGTCGGGTGGAAGCGCAGACCGCCTTTGTAAGGACCGATGGCGGAGCTCATTTGAATGCGGTAGCCCCGGTTGACTCGGACTTGTCCTTTATCGTCCTGCCAGGTTACGCGGAACATGACGACGCGTTCGGGTTCGACGATGCGTTCCAGCAGGCTTTGCTGGGTGTATTTCGGATTTTTTGCCAAAAACGGATCGAGGCTCATGAAGACTTCTTCAACCGCCTGATGGAACGGTTCTTGATTGGGGTTGCGTTGTTTGAGGTTGGCAAACAAGGTGTTCAAGTCAGTCATTTGGATACTCCTTTTGGTTGATATTGTACTAATGGGAAAACAAATTTGTAGGTAGCAATATAAACCTATTTTTTTCTGATGCCAAGCCCGATTTGGCACAAATTGTTGACATTATTTTTTCCATATTTTCAATGTTTGATGTTTATTGCTGATAATAAACCAATAATCATAAATTAATTTCGAAAATAAAAATATTATTGGAATTTTATTTCAAGTAATTAAATTAGATTTTTTGATTCCAATCAAGGTAATTTTGTTTTCCATCCGGGTTTTACTGTGGAAAAGGACTAAAATTGTCAACAATCCTGTCTGACCGTACTCGCGTTTTTATCGTCAGGCGGGGCGGCCTGCGCGTTTGTCCGGACTCGGGCGTTGGCCGGAAATGTTACAATATGCGCCGTTTAATTTGATGAAAGATGATGATGAAGGCTTATTTGGACTTGATGCGCCACGTCCTCGACAACGGTACGGACAAATCAGACCGCACCGGTACGGGCACGCGCTCCGTATTTGGTTATCAGATGCGTTTTGACTTGGGCAGGGGTTTTCCGCTGCTGACGACCAAAAAGCTGCATTTGCGCTCGATAATCCACGAGCTGCTTTGGTTTCTCAAAGGCGATACCAATATCAAATACCTGAAGGACAACAATGTTTCCATTTGGGACGAGTGGGCGGACGAAAACGGCGACT
Organism: Neisseria sp. Marseille-Q1983; assembly: GCF_018224585.1. Lineage (NCBI taxonomy): Bacteria > Pseudomonadati > Pseudomonadota > Betaproteobacteria > Neisseriales > Neisseriaceae > Neisseria > Neisseria sp. Marseille-Q1983. Next base: position 3,043 of record NZ_JAGTUI010000059.1, on the reverse strand, counting down.
TGGGCCCGGTTTACGGCTATCAATGGCGCAGCTGGCCTGCACCCGACGGCAGGCATATCGACCAAATCGCCAATGTGGTGGAACAAATCAAGAAAAACCCCGACTCGCGCCGCCTGATTGTGTCGGCGTGGAATCCGGCCTTGGTCGATGAAATGGCACTGCCGCCCTGCCACGCGCTGTTTCAGTTTTACGTTACTGACGGCAAACTGTCCTGTCAGCTTTACCAGCGCAGCGCGGATATTTTCCTCGGCGTGCCGTTTAATATTGCCAGCTACGCGCTGTTGACGATGATGATGGCGCAAGTGTGCGGATTGGAGGCGGGCGAGTTTGTCCATACGTTTGGCGACGCGCATTTGTACCGCAACCATTTCGAGCAGGCCGCATTGCAGTTGGAACGCGAACCGCGTGCCTTGCCTGTGATGAAAATCAATCCTGAAGTCAAAGATTTGTTTGCCTTCAAGTTTGAAGATTTTGAGTTGGAAGGTTACGACCCTCATCCGCATATCAAGGCGGCAGTATCAGTCTGAGGAGGGTATATGGATAGGCATTTCGGGCGCAGGCGTTTTTTGACGGTTGCCGCCGTTGCGGCGGCGGGCGCGGCGGTTTCTTTTTTGCCGAATCCTTTTGCCGCCGATGATGAAAAACGCAACGGGGATGAAAAACGCGATGAAAATGTGTTTTTCTGGAAAGGTGTCGCGCTGGGTTCCGGCGCGGAGCTACGCCTGTTTGGTGTGGACGACAGGCGTGCGGCGGATTTGGTCAATAAGGTTTTGGCGGAAGTGGCGCGTTTGGAAAAAATGTTCAGCCTTTACCGTGAAGATAGCCTGATCAGCCGCCTGAACCATGACGGTTATCTGACTTCGCCGCCGGCGGATTTCTTGGAACTGTTGAGCATTTGTCGGGATATGCATACTTTGACCGGAGGGGCATTCGATCCGACAGTGCAGGTGTTGTGGAAATTGTATGCCGATTATTTTGCCGCTCATCCCGATGCGGAAACACCGCCGTCGGAAAATAGCGTGAAGGAAGCCTTGAAGCGGGTCGGATTTGACAAATTGGTGTTTGATGACCGTGAAATCCGTTTTACCGAAAAGGGCATGGGTTTGTCCTTGAACGGCATCGCGCAAGGCTATATCACGGACAAGGTTGTTGCGCTACTTAAAGCAAACGGCGTGCCTGCCGCGCTGGTCGATATGGGCGAAATCAGGGGATTTGATACAAACGGCAGGCGGACTTGGAATGTCGGCATCCGCAATCCGGACGACGAAGAAGGCGTGTTGGCAAATATCACGATGAAAGACAAGGCGTTTGCCACTTCGGGCGGCTATGGGACGGTGATGGACAAAGCGGGCAGGTTTACCCATTTGTTCGATCCGCGAACCGGCGTGAGTACGCCGCGTTATAAAAGCATGAGCGTAATGGCGGATGATGCGGCGGTTGCCGATGCCTTGTCGACGGCGTTTTCCATTATGGATTTGCCTTTGATACGGTCGGTTGCCGAAAGCAGGCGGCTTAAAGTTTGGCTGGTCATGCCGGACAATACTTTGAACGAAATAGGCTGAACCTGAAGCAAAAATGCCGTCTGAAAGGCTTTCAGACGGCATTTTTGCTGTTTGGATGGCTTTTAAAGGATGCCCAAAGAATTGATGAAAACAATAATAATGGCAATCGGGGCGAGGTAGCGCAAGGTATTCAGCCACAGCAGCAGCACTGCCCGTGGTACGGTGCTGCCCGATCCGGCATCTTTTAACACAGACTGCTTGTCCTGAATCCAGGCGGTAAAGATGGAAACACTCAAAGCACCAATCGGCATAATGACCGCTGAAATAAGGTAGTCCCACAAATCAAAAATGGTTTTGCCGAAAACCTTAAACTCACTCCAGATGCCGAAAGACAGTGCGGACGGGATGCCGACAATGAAAATAGCCGTGCCGATAAGCCAAGTGTGCTTTTTGCGTTTGCGCTCGTCTTGGCGGATGGTTGCGGCAATGACCGTTTCCAACATCGAAAATGCCGAAGTCAGCGTGGCGAAAACGACCAGCAGCATAAATACCGCAAACAAAACCGTACCGAACGGCATCTTCATAAACACTGCGGGCAATACGATAAAAATCAATCCCGGTCCCTGGCTCGGTTCAAAACCGAAGGCGAATACTGCCGGGAAAATCACCAGGCCGGCAAGCAGCGAAACCAAGAGGTTCATCCACATAATCGTATGGCCGGAACGGAACATATCCTGATCTTTTCCCAAATACGAAGCATAGGTAATCATAGCGGAAACACCGATGCTCAGGGCAAAAAACGCCTGTCCCAAAGCCGTAATCATCGTATCGGCTTTAAAGTACGACCAATTCGGTTTGAGCAGGAAAGACACGCCCTCCATTGCACCCGGCAGCGTCAGCGAACGGATTGCCAGCGCAATAAAGAGGATAAACAGCCCCGGCATCAGATAACGGTTTGCCTTTTCAATGCCGTCTGAAATCCCACCTTTGACTACCCAAACCGTAATCAGCATAAACAGTGCCTGATAGGACAGCGAACCTGCCGGATTGGAAATCGTTGTGCCGAACAGGGCTTCAAAGTCGGCTCCCGCATGGATTGCCCCTGTAAAACTGTGGACGACATAATTCAATACCCATCCGCCGACCACGCTGTAAAACGACAGCAAAATAAAGCAGGCGGCAACGCCCATACGCCCGACCCAAAGCCATTGCGTGCCCGGACGCAGAACCCTGAAGGAATCGACGGCATTTTTACCGCCCGTCCGTCCGATATAAAACTCGGCAAGCTGGACAGGCAGGGCGACCAAGATAGTAAATATCAAAAACAGCAGGAAAAACACCGCGCCGCCGTTGGTGCCTGCCGTATAAGGAAATTTCCAAATCGCGCCCAAACCGATAGCCGAACCTGCCGCAGCAAGGACGAAACCGATTTTGGACGACCAAGAAGTATGGTTACTCATAAAATTTATTAAGAAATGTGAAGATAGTATAGTGGATTAACAAAAATCAGGACAAGGCGACGAAGCCGCAGACAGTACAGA
>NZ_JAGTUI010000058.1:0-8380 GCF_018224585.1 Neisseria sp. Marseille-Q1983 | reverse complement strand
ATTTGTACTGTCTGCGGCTTCGTTGCCTTGTCCTGATTTTTGTTAATCCACTATAAAAAATATTTCCCTCAAGCAATGCGGCGGCACCAATACCTGATTAAAACACAACCGGCGTTTTCGGCATATATGCAAAAACGCATTTTCCGGCACGGCGTTACACCGATACCGAAAAATGCGTCTGAATGTTTCGACAATCCGATTAAAGCATTATGCCAAATCTGCAAAAAGTGGCGTAGAGAGATAGCGTTCGCCATAAGAAGGCAGCAGCACGACTATCAGCTTGCCTTCGTTTTCAGGCTGTTTGGCAAGCTGCAACGCGCTCCAAACCGCCGCACCGGAAGAAATACCCACCAAAATGCCTTCTTTTTCCGCCATTGCGCGGGCGGTTTCAAACGCCGCTTCGTTCGGGACTTTGGCGATGCTGTCGTAGATTTTGGTATTCAAAACAGTCGGGATAAAACCGGCGCCGATGCCTTGAATCGGGTGCGGGCCTTTTTCGCCGCCGCTCAATACGGGGGAAGCCTCAGGCTCGACGGCAACCACTTTAACTTCGGGTTTGTATTTTTTCAATACTTCGCCCACGCCGGTAATCGTACCGCCTGTGCCGACACCGGCAACGAAGACATCGACTTTGCCGTCCGTATCCCGCCAAATTTCCTCGGCGGTTGTTTTGCGGTGGACTTCTGGGTTTGCCTCATTGTCGAACTGGCGCGGCATAAAATAAGTGTCGGGATGCGCGTCCACCAAGGATTGCGCTTTGGCAATCGCGCCCGCCATACCTTCGGCGGCGGGGGTCAGAATCAGCTCCGCGCCAAACGCGCGCAACAGCATTTTGCGCTCTTTGCTCATGCTTTCCGGCATGGTAATCGCCAGTTTGTAGCCGCGTGCCGCACATACCATTGCCAAACCGATACCCGTATTGCCGCTGGTTGCCTCAACAATCACGGTGTTTTTGTTGATTTTGCCCGCTTTTTCGGCGGCCTCAATCATTGCTTCGGCAATGCGGTCTTTGACGCTGCTGCCCGGATTGAAAAATTCCAGCTTCACGGCAACTTCCGCCTTCAGTCCTTCGGTCAGGCGGTTCAATTTGACCAAGGGGGTGTTGCCGATCAATTCGGTGATGCTGTTTGCAATTTTCATCTTCTGCTCCTGAATAATAAGGTTTCGACAGTAAGGCGCAATCCCCATCGGCATCCTGTCCGATTGCAGGGGATTTGCGCCGAACCATAAACAAATTTCGGATATGGCTTCATCCTAAACCTATGCCGCCTAAAAAACCAATACCCAAAATTTCTTTCTTTATAACTTTTTGTTCCGATACAGACGGCATCACAATCATCTGCCGATTTCGGCAAGCAGCATCGCCGTTACCGCAACCTGCATCAACATCGCCGCCAACACGCCGAGTCGCAGCTGTGAACCGCCGAACGTTGACGGCGGCTGCCGGTCTATACCGCAGCGGTGGACATAGGCAACCGCCATCAGTACAAACTGCAACACGAACCAATAAACCGGCTTCAGCGCATAAAGTTTAAGCAATGCCGAAAATACGAACACTTGTGCCGTTCCCGAAAAGCAATAATGCACCAACGCACATGTTCCGACAAAAGCGAGCGTCATCGATACATTACTGACGGCAAAAAGCCCGAGCAGCGGATGTTCGGGGGCTGCCTGCCATCCGTTTCCATCTGTTTTCCGGTTCCAATGCCCGATGAAAAAAAATATGCTGCCCAAAGTCAGGTAAAAATGGGGGATGAACAAGGGCGCGGCGCGGGTCATTCCCCATATGCCAGGCATCAGCTTTGCTCCCAAAACCGATATGCCGAGCCACAAAGCAATACTCGCCCAAAACCATTGCAACATTCCTGCGCGGAATATCAGAAACAGAAAAACCGCCGCATACAGTAAGGCAGACAAAAAATCCAAATGCAGCAAAATCATGAATACGCCAACTCGCCTTCAAACACCGTTTCCGCAGGGCCGGTCATCATCACATCGCCGCCGCAGGCCCATTCAATATATAAAGTTCCGCCCGGCAAAATCACCTCTACCGTTTTCCCTTCATCCAACAGCCCCAGACGGATACCCGCCACCACAGCCGCACACGCGCCCGTACCGCAAGCTTGGGTTTCGCCCACACCGCGCTCGAACACACGCAAACGAATCGCGGTTCGGCTGACAATCTGCATAAAGCCGACGTTGACGCGTTCGGGAAATTGCCTGTGCGGTTCGATAAGCGGACCGGTTTCGCGCACCGGCGCGCATTCTACGTCATCGACCACAATCACCGCATGGGGGTTGCCCATATTGACGCAGCTGACAGGCTGAATGCCGGATTCGAGATGCACCCCGTAAATACAGGCATCATCCCCCTCGCCCGATTCGGGGACAAACGGTATTTCAGACGGCATAAACTTCGGTTTGCCCATATTGACCGTAACCATGCCGTTATCGGACAATTTCGGAAAAATAATGCCTTTGGCCGTTTCAACACAAATTTCTTTCTTATCGGTCAAACCCTTGTCTGCAACAAAACGGGCAAAACAACGCGCTCCGTTGCCGCATTGCTCGACCTCGCTACCGTCGGCATTGAAAATACGGTAACGGAAATCCACACCTTCGGTTTCCGAACGCCCGACCACCAAAAGCTGGTCGAACCCGATGCCGCGGAAACGGTCAGCCCATGCCGCAATCGGTGCATGCTCAGGGGTAAAATCCTGACTGACCGCGTCAATCACCATAAAATCGTTGCCCAAACCGTGCATTTTGGTAAATTTCAACGTGTTCATATTATTCTGAAAACCCGTATTGTCTGTTGCTTCCGAATTCCGAAATCCCCGTGCCGAAGAGAAATGCTTCCATCTCCCGCCGTCGGGAGATTAAAATAAGTCATTATACTGTTTGTTACCCATTACAATAAACACCATGTTCCGCATATTACTGTTGCTTTTCCCTTGTGCAATCCTTGCTGCCTGCACCCGAAACATACCGGCAAACCCGGCCGTTTCAAATTGCGCGCATCTTCAAAACCGCACCGTCCTGTATTTCGACGCACACGGCAAACCCGCCGACAGCGCAGTAAAGGGCGGATTTTACAGGACTGTCGAAATTCATGACACAAACCGCATCCTTATTCAAGACTTTAACAGCACGGGGAATGCCCTCACCAAACCCTATTGGTCGGACTGCCGGAAATTATCCGTTTTCCCCGACAAACATCTGACCATGAGCCGTCCATGAACCACGACATCACTTTCCTCACCCTGTTCCTGCTCGGCTTCTTCGGCGGAACGCACTGCATCGGTATGTGCGGCGGATTAAGCAGCGCGTTTGCGCTCCAACTCCCCCCGCATATCAACCGCTTTTGGCTGATCCTGCTGCTCAACACGGGACGGATAGGCAGCTATACGGCAATCGGCCTGATGCTCGGATTAATCGGACAGGTCGGCGTTTCACTCGACCAAACCCGCGTCCTGCAAAATATTTTATACACCGCCGCCAACCTCCTGCTGCTCTTTTTAGGCTTATACTTGAGCGGTATTTCTTCTTTGGCGGCAAAAATCGAGAAAATCGGCAAACCGATATGGCGGAACCTGAACCCGATACTCAACCGGCTGTTACCCATAAAATCCATACCCGCCTGCCTTGCTGTCGGAATATTATGGGGCTGGCTGCCGTGCGGACTGGTTTACAGCGCATCGCTTTACGCGCTGGGAAGCGGTAGTGCGGCAACGGGCGGGTTATATATGCTTGCCTTTGCACTGGGTACGCTGCCCAATCTTTTGGCAATCGGCATTTTTTCCCTACAACTGAAAAAAATCCTGCAAAACCGATATATCCGCCTGTGTACAGGATTATCCGTATCATTATGGGCATTATGGAAGCTTGCCGTCCTGTGGCTGTAACACTCATTAATTCCCGATACCCGTAAAAAATGCCGTCTGAAACCAGTTCAGACGGCATTTCCATCCCTAAGCATTACTCGGCGGCATTTTCCTCACGGACAGGCGCATCCAGCAGGGCTTTAATAGACAGGCGCACGCGGCCGCGATCGTCCACTTCCAATGCTTTCACGTTCACAACCTGACCGACTTGCAGGTAGTCGCCGACATTGCGTACGCGCTCGTGGGCGATTTGGCTGATGTGTACCAAACCGTCTTTGCCCGGCATCACGCTGACAATCGCGCCGACGTTGTTGTCGAGGATTTTCACCACAGTGCCTTCATACACTTTGCCCACTTCCACTTCGGCAGTAATCTGCTCGATGCGTTTTTTCGCCGCATCGCCGGCTTCTTGAGTGGTCGCGGCAATGGTAATCGTACCGTCTTCGGCAATATTGATTTCCGTACCGGTTTCAGCGGTAATCGAACGGATGGTTTCGCCGCCCTTGCCGATAACTTCGCGGATTTTGTCTTGGTTGATTTTCATCGTAAACAAACGCGGCGCGTGTGCGGACAACTCTTGCGGGCCCGCAACGGCGGCTTTCATCTGATCCAAGATGTGCAGACGCGCTTCTTTGGCCTGTGCCAAAGCGATTTGCATAATTTCTTTGGTAATGCCTTGGATTTTGATGTCCATTTGCAGCGCGGTAACGCCTTCGGTCGTACCGGCCACTTTAAAGTCCATATCGCCCAAGTGGTCTTCGTCGCCCAAAATGTCGGTCAGGACGGCAAATTTGTTGCCTTCCAGAATCAGACCCATCGCGATACCGGCAACGTGTGCTTTCAAAGGTACGCCGGCAGACAGCAGGCTCAAACAGCCGCCGCAGACGGAAGCCATAGAGGAAGAGCCGTTAGATTCGGTAATTTCGGAGACCACGCGCATGGTGTAGCTGAAATCTTCAGGTTTCGGCAATACGGCCAACAAGGCACGTTTAGCCAAACGGCCGTGACCGATTTCACGGCGTTTCGGCGCGCCCATGCGACCCACTTCGCCGGTAGAGTACGGCGGAAAGTTGTAGTGCAGCATAAAGCGGTCGGTGTATTCGCCGGAAAGCGCGTCGATGATTTGCTCGTCGCGCGAAGTACCCAAAGTCGCTACGGCAAGGGCTTGGGTTTCGCCACGGGTAAACAATGCAGAACCGTGCGTGCGCGGCAATACGCCGGTTTGAATGTTCAGCGGACGGACGGTGCGGGTGTCGCGGCCGTCGATGCGCGGTTGGCCATCCAAAATTTGGCTGCGGACGACATCGGCTTCCAAGTGTTTGAAAATGCCTTTGATTTCGTTGGCTGCCAAAGTGTCGGTTTCTTCGGTAATCAACGCTTCTTTCACGGCACTCCAAGCTTCGTCCAATTTGGCAGAACGCGCTTGTTTTTGACGGATTTTGAATGCTTCTTTAATGGTTTCACCGGCAATTTCGCGTACTTTTGCAACCAATTCTTCATTGGTTTCAGGTGCTTTCCAATCCCAAAGTTCCGGATTGACTTCGTCGGCAAATTCATTGATTGCATTGATGGCAACCTGCATTTGATCGTGGCCGTAAACCACCGCGCCCAGCATCACGTCTTCGGGCAGGATTTTGGCTTCGGATTCCACCATCAACACGGCTTTTGAAGTACCGGCGACCACCAAGTCCAATTGCGATTTCGCCAATTCGGCTTTAGTCGGGTTCAAAACGTACACGCCGTTTACATAACCGACGCGTGCCGCGCCGATCGGGCCGGCAAACGGTACGCCGCTCAACACCAGCGCGGCAGATGCACCCAACATTGCAGGAATATCAGAATCGATTTCAGGATCGACGGACACCACCATCGCTACGATTTGGATGTCGTGGTAGAAACCTTCAGGGAACAGAGGACGAATCGGACGGTCGATCAGACGGCTGGTCAGGATTTCTTTTTCGCTTTGTTTGCCTTCGCGTTTGAAGAAACCGCCGGGGATTTTACCTGCGGCGTAAGTGCGTTCCAAATAATCGACGGTCAGGGGGAAGAAGTCTTGACCTTCTTTCACTTCTTTGTTGGTGGTAACGGCAACCAAAACAACAGTGTCGCCCATAGATACTTTAACGGCAGCGGCGGCTTGGCGGGCGATTTCGCCGGTTTCCAAAGTAACGGTTTGATTACCGTATTGGAAGGTCTTAACGTATTTATTGAACATTATTGTTCCTTTCAAAATACCGCACTGCTAAAACACTAATAATGCACACTAAAATCCGAATGTGCATAGTTAGGGTTTCAGACCGTGCGGCAGGTTGTAAACAAGCTTTCAGACGGCATTTCGGACGCTGAAAGCAACTGCGGATTATAAAGGCAACCATCCTTAAAATCCAGTATTGATACAATAAAAAAGCCGTCTGAAACATATCTCTTTCAGACGGCCTTCAAACTTAAAAATCAATCCTGAGTCAGCAAAGTCAATGCTTCCCGATACTTCTCGACAGTTTTCTGAATCACATCGGCAGGCACTTTCGGCGCAGGGGCTTTTTTGTTCCAACCGCTTTGTTCCAGCCAGTCGCGGACGAATTGTTTGTCAAAAGACGGCGGATTGGTGCCAACTTTGTATTGGTCGGCAGGCCAGAAGCGGCTCGAATCGGGAGTCAATACCTCATCCATCAGCGTCAGCGTACCGTTTTCATCCAAACCGAATTCAAATTTGGTATCGCAAATGATGATGCCGCGCGATTTGGCATATTCCGCCGCTTCGGTGTAAAGCCGAACCGCTTTGTCGCGCACTTTTTCCGCCAATTCTTTGCCGATAATGCGTCCGCATTCTTCAAAACTGATGTTTTCATCGTGATCGCCGACTGCGGCTTTGGTTGAGGGCGTAAAAATCACTTCGGGCAGTTGTTGCGCTTCCCGCATACCTTCGGGCAGCCGAATACCGCAAACCGAGCCGGTTTTTTGATAATCTTTCCAACCGCTGCCTGCCAGATAACCGCGCACAATCGCCTCTACTTTCACCGGAGTGAGTTTTTTAGCCACGACAGCGCGTTTTTCTAAAACTTTGGCTTCGTTTTCAGGCAAAACATCGTAAACCGTATGGCCGGTAAAGTGGTTAGGCATGATATGAGCCAGTTTTTTAAACCAAAAATTGGAAATCTGCGTCAGAATCTCCCCTTTACCCGGAATCGGGTCATCTAAAATTACATCAAATGCAGACAGACGGTCGGAAGCAACCATCAACATTCGTTTATCGTCAATTTCGTACAAATCGCGTACTTTGCCGGAGTAGATTTTCACCAAACTGGTTACACTCATTTCACATTACCCTGAAAATGCCTTAGACAATACCGAAACCACACTCAACAATCGGAATCGGATTACGGTATTTTAGCCGAAATCGTCGTAAAACAATACCTTTTCCACAATAACTGCTCAGAATAATGCCATTACGCCAAGCACCGACAAAATTTTAGCACTATAATATCAATATCAAATCTATAAATACCTTACAAAAGGAAATGCCTCATGAGAATCCTATTGACCGGCTCAAAAAGCCAACTGGCACGCTGCTTGCGCGACCGTCTTCCCGAAGATTGGGAAACCATTGCAACGGATTCCGCATCTTTAGACATTACCGATGCCGATGCCGTCTTCAATATGGTAAAAAATTTCCAACCCGACGCTATTGTCAACACGGCTGCCTATACCGCCGTCGACAAAGCGGAAGGCGATGCGGCAGCGGCATTTGCCGTCAATGCTTCCGCCGTTTACAACCTTGCCTTGGCAGCACATCGCGCCCATGCCCGATTCGTCCACATTTCGACTGACTATGTCTTTGATGGTAAAAGCAAAAAACCTTACCAGGAAAGCGACTTTACCAACCCTGCCAATGTATACGGACAATCCAAAACCGCCGGCGAACTGCTCGCACTGTCTGCCAATCCCGACAGCCTTATCCTGCGGACTTCTTGGTTGTTTAGCGAATACGGGGACAACTTTGTCCGCACGATGCTGAACCTTGCGCGGGAACGTTCCCCGCTGTCCGCCGTCCACAACCAAACCGGCTGCCCGACCTATGCCGGCGACTTGTCCGCCGCTATCATCCGCCTGTTGCAGCAGTCCAATCCCGTTCGCGGCATTTACCACTACGCCGGCGGCAAATCCGTATCTTGGTACGAATTTGCCCAACATATTTTCCAAGCGGCATCGCAACAGCAGACATCCTTCCCCATTCCCGAATTGACTGCCGTTTCAGACAAGGAATATCCGACCGCCGCCCCCAGGCCCGCATACAGCATTTTGGACTGCCGCAAAATCGAAAACGACTTCGGCATCAAACCGTCAGACTGGCAAAAAGCCCTTGCGCAGGTCGTTTCCAAGCTGCTCTGATGCCGCCCGCCTCTCCGTTTCCGCCGTCAAGCACCGCCTTGGCGGTTTTCTTATATAGTGGATTAACAAAAACCAGTACGGCGTTGCCTCGCCTTGCCGTACTATTT
>NZ_JAGTUI010000057.1:0-8507 GCF_018224585.1 Neisseria sp. Marseille-Q1983 | reverse complement strand
CCCGCCCCGAAAATCAAGGACGCATGAAAAAACCCTTAATCCGGTACATCTGGGATAGCTTGGATACCAAGCATTTAACCCAGCCTTCAAATTAAGGGTATGTCTTTATTGTATGCCACTAAATTTAAATCACGCAAGCAAAAAACAAACCCCTGATGATGAAGTATCAGGGGTTGTTTGTGTCCGGGTGGTCGCAATCCCCACCATTTATCACTCGACAGTAACCTGCCTGAGATTACGCAGCTAATGCGAAAATTTCTGCTGTCAGACGTGGTTATTGTATGCCGCACATCAGATGAAAGCAAGCCATCACGGGTTTTGAGCAGACAAAGGAAAAAGCCGTTAATTTCAACTAGTGCCTATTCGCGAATTTATCGCACCTTGGCCAACGTCCGAAACGCCCTAGTCCCTACAATCAACGGCTTGACTCCATTGTATGCCTGCCATCCGCCGAAAGCAAGCCATGAAGTTATCCGCACCGTCCGATAAAGACATCATCCTGAAACCGATACAGCCCAACCTCGGCGTAGAAGCCGCCTACCGCAAAAGCCTGAAAAAGCTGTTGCGTGAAATGCGCGCCGACGTGCAAGGCCTGCTTGAACGGCACTATCCGAAAGGCATCGCCCAAGACAGCCTGACGGACGGCTTGCAGGCTGCTTTGTCCGCCCTGTTGCGTTATTGGGCGGCACGGCTGGATAAACTCGCCCCGCAAATTGCCGAGATATTCGCCAATCAAAGCGCAAGCCACACAGAGAAAGCCTTTCAGACGGCATTGCGGGAGGCGGGCTTTACCGTCCGTTTCCGCGCCACAGCCCAGCAGCAAACTGCCTTGCAGGCCGTATTGGGCGGCAACGTTTCGCTGATACGCTCCATCGGACAGCAATACCTGAACCGCGTGGAAGAAAGCGTATGGCGCAGTGTGAATGCAGGTTACGATATGGCGCAACTGACCCGCGAACTGCGTAAGGATTACGGCATCAGCGAACGCCGCGCCGCCTTTATCGCACGAGACCAGACCAATAAGGCAAAAGCCGCCATCGAAAAGGCGCGGCGGCAGGAATTGGGCATTACCGAAGCCATATGGATGCACTCCCACGCAGGCAAAGAACCGCGCCCGAGCCATGTTGCCGCCAACGGCAAACGGTTTGACGTGAACAAAGGCATGTATCTGGACGGCAAATGGGTGCAGCCCGGAGAGGAAATCAACTGCCGCTGTACGAGCCGCGCCGTGATTAAAGGATTCAACTCATGACAGAGAAAACCATACTCGCCCAAGACCGATCCCTGCGCTCCTACGACCAAGACGGCAGGCTGCACGTGGAAAGCTCCAACATCAGCAAAGCTACGGTAAATCCGTACTACGGCGGTGAAATCCCCAATTACCGACAACTGGGGCTTGAACCGAAAAAGGTTTACTACCTGCTGCGAGACCCCGAAGAGTTGGAAAAGGCAGCACCGACGTTCAACAACCTGCCTTTGTTGAGCAAACACATCCCCGTTTCTGCCGACGAACCGCAGAAAGAAGTGATTGCAGGCACGACCGGCAGCGATACCGTGTTTGAAGACGGCTACCTGAAATGTTCGCTTGCCGTGTGGGATGCGGAAGCGATTGCCGGCATCGAGAGCGGCGAGCAGGTGGAGCTGTCCAGCGCGTACCACTACACCGCCGACATGACCGCAGGCGAATTTGAAGGCAGGCATTACGACGGCGTGATGCGCGATATTGTCGGAAACCATGTAGCCCTTGTCGATGTGGGTCGGGCGGGGCGTGATGTAGTCGTAAGCGATGCAGACCCATTCAACAAGAAGGAAAACACCATGAAACTGAAAGCAGGCGCGAAAGCGCGTATTCAGGCAGCCGTGCAGCCCCTGTTGGCGCAGGATGCCGAATTGAGCCCCGACGAACTGTTGCAGGTTATCGGCTCGCTCACCAACGAAGTGCAGACGGCACAAGACGACGGCAAAGAGTTGCCGCCCGAAAACGTCGAGAATGTCGGCACGGACGAAGACGATTCGGAGGACGGCGAAAACAACCCCGCCCCCGCCGAGCCGGAAGAACCCGCCGAAGACGAAGAGCCGGAAGCTCCCGAAGGCGGCGCACCCAAGCCCGCACAAGATGCCGCCATTTCCAAAATGGCGATGGATGCGGCGATTCAAAAAGCCGTGGCTGCGGAGCGCAAACGCGCACAAGCCTTGGCGGCGGCACAACGCGAAGTGGCGCATATTGTCGGCGATGTGGCGATGGACAATGCGGCGGACGTGTACAAGTTCGCACTGGAACAGAGCGGCATTGACGTAACCGGCGTGCATCCTTCCGCCTACCGCGCTATGGTCGGTATGTTGGGCAAACCCAAACAGCCGATGGCGCAAGATGCGGCCAAAACCGCCCAACAGTTCCCCGGTTTGTCACGAATCAGAAAGGCTTAAACCATGTCATTCCAAAAAGCAGTCCAACCTTACCAAGCCCCCGCCGTTGCGGGGGATTTTGCCGCCCACAACCCGAACGCTTCCATGCTGGCGGGCGAAGGCGCGCTCGTCAGCGGCACGGACGGCGTAACCGTCGGCGTGTTTGCCTGGGCGGATGCCGAGGGCAAAGTGTCCAACAAGAAAACCGACGGCGCGCGCATCGGCTTTGTCCACCGCGAACAGCAGGCAAGCATCACCGCCTATCTGGCGGAACACGGCAACCAAATCCTGCCCGGCCAAATGATTACACTAGCCGTGGCGGGCGACTTTTGGGCGCATTTCCCCGCCGGTGCCGAAATCGGCCAGAACGTGTTTGCCAAAGACGCCGACGGCACATTGAAAGCCTCTGCCGACGACACCGAAACCGACCACACCCTGACCCGCTTCAAAGTGGCTTCCAAAGCCGCAGCCGGCGAACTGGCCAAAATCACCACATGGGAGTAATTGAATGAATACCTTACAGCAACTCGAACGCGATGCCGGCATCGTCTTTATGGGCGGCGGCAAAAAGCTGATGAACGAACAGGTGCAGGCTGCTTTGGCGATGGACGCGCAGCCCGCGCTGACCACCGCAGGCAACAGCGGCATTCCCGCATGGATGCTGACCTATGTCGATCCGAAGCTGATTGAAGTCGCCCTGCAGCCGATGAAGGCCGCCGAAATCTTCGGCGAAGTGAAAAAAGGCGACTGGACGACCGAAACCGCTATGTTTATGCTGGTAGAACCGACCGGCGAAGTCTCCGGCTACGGCGACTACAACAACAACGGCGTGAGCGGCGCCAACGTCAATTTCCCGCAACGCCAAAGCTACCATTACCAAGTGTTCACCCGCTGGGGCGAACGCGAAGTGGCACGCGCGGGCGAAGCGAAGATCGACTATGTGAACCGCGTCAATCAGGCAAGCGTGAACGCCTTGAACCGTTTCCAGAACAAATCCTATCTGTTCGGCATCAAAGGCTTGCAGAACTACGGCATCCTCAACGACCCGAGCCTGCCTGCCAGCACCGCCGCCGACCAAACGTGGGCGGCCGCTACCGGCGAGCAGGTGTACGAATCCATCCGCAAGCTGTTCCAAAAACTGTTGCAGCAGACCGGCGGCCTGATTGATATGAACACGCCGCTCTTGCTGGTGTGCAGCCCGACGGCCAGCGTGGAACTGACCAAAACCAACCAGTACAACGTCAATGTTGCCGACCAGCTGAAAAAGAACTTCCCCAACCTGCGTATCGAAACCGTGCCGGAATATTCCGCCGCATCGGGCGAGATGGTGCAGCTGATTGTGGAAGAGTTGGACGGCCAGCGCACCTTGGAATGCGGTTTCACCGAAAAACTGCGCGCGCACAATATGGTTTTGGAAGCCTCCAGCATCAAACAGAAGAAATCGCAGGGCACATGGGGCGCGATTATCTACCGCCCGTTCTGCATTGCTTCCATGACGGTGAGCTAAGTGCAGGCTGCTTAAAGTTTCTGCGAAGCTAAAAACAAGGCTGTCTGTTTTCAGACGGCCTCCCCACCTACCCGCATCTGCGGGTTTTTTTACTTGGAGCATTTAAAATGGATAGAGCCATACAAGAATCTTATGTTAAAATCCTAAATGTACTGTTTGAAGGCGCAGTCCGCGCCCGGCCGGATCAAATTACAGAAGAAGTAGTCGGTATGGCCGATCAGATGTTCTCCGAAATCGGCGCATGCCATGAGCGTTTGAAACCGCTGGCCGTACTGGCTGACGGCATTGCCGGCAGCGTTATGGAACAGCTTCCGGACGAGCTGGCCCTGCTTTTCGGCAACGTGCCGTTTGATGAATACCTGATCAGCAAAGGCATAGATGAAACCGCTAAGGAAATCAAACGATTGGGGTTTAATAAAGCAGTCGGCCTTAACAACGCGCTCAAAGTATTGAAGGCTTTTATTAAAAGCTGGATTAAATACAGCGCGGCAGACCGAAAATTAAGAATGTGTATTGTTACGGCACAAGCCCGTTGGCGTTCAAAAGTCGAAATCGAACTGCTGGGCTTGTAACCGCAGGGGGCAGGTATGTATCGGCTGTTTTTTCGTTGGATATGGGAAAAAGTGGTACCGGAAAGCATCCGCAACAGCAAGCCGGTGCGGTGGGTAGCCAACCATAGAAAGCTCACTATCTGGGTAATTGTGACAGTATGGATCAACTTCTTCCCCGCTACTTACGAATACGACATTGTTCATTATAGGAAATACAGCTATTGGTATGTCGATGATCCGTGGTATCCCTATGCCCGATTTCTGCTTCCCCTTATTCTCGGTGCGGTTTTTCTTTTCATTCCGCCCGATCCGCCCGAAAAGAAATAGTAACCTGCATAAGCAGCCTGAAAGCTTTCAGGCTGCTTTTTTATTGGAGAACCCAAATGGCAAAACAAAAAACTGTAACCGTCGGCTGCAAACTGCCCAACGGTCTGATTATCGAAGCCGGCGGCAAGTCGGTAGAGTTGAACGGCGCAAACGCCTCCAACATCATCGGCGGCCACGGCATTACCTACAACGTGGATGCCGACCTGTTCAATGCTTGGATGAAAGCGCACCAAGACCGCGATATGGTGAAAAACGGCTTCGTTTTCGCCCACGAAAATGCCAAGGACACCAAAGCCGAAGCACGGGAAAAGACCGGCAACGAAACCAAGTTGGAAGCCATCAAGCCCGATGACAAGGCTAACGGCGTAAGCACCGCCAAGGAAGACTGATATGCCCGCCGTCGTCTTCGATAAAGCGCGCTTTCAGACGGCCTATCCCGAAGTACGGGCGGCAGGCGCGCAGCTCGAAATGTGGTTCGCGCAGGCCGAAAGCCTGCTGGACAACACCGGCCACAGCATCGTTAAAAAGCCGGAAGAGCGCGAAATGCTGCTGTTCCTGCTGGTGCGCCATTTCGCCGCGCTGTCCGAACGTGCCGCGCAGGGCGGATTGGTGGGGCGCATTGCTTCGGCTTCCGAAGGCAGCGTGTCCGTGAGCGCGGATATGGGCGCGGTCGGCGGCAATGCCGCCTGGTATCTGCAAACGCCCTACGGTGCGACCTACTGGCAGCTTACCGCCAAATACCGCCGCTTCCGATATGTATCGGGAGGTTGTTATGCGCGGCGGCGATAGGTTCAGACGGCATCTGTCCGAACTGGCGGCGCAGGCGGCAACGGCCAAGGTGCGCGTCGGCATCATCGAGCAGGCAAACTACGAAGGTTCGGACGGCGAAAGCGTGGCGCAAGTGGCCTTTTGGAATGAATACGGCACGGCAACCATTCCCCCGCGCCCGTTTTTCCGCAACACCATTGCCGAACACAAAGACGAATGGCCCAAGCAGGCTGCTGAGATGCTGGAAGCCAATGGTGGCGACGTGCGGCAGGCCTTGGCGGATATAGGCGAAGTCGTGAAAGGACAGATTAAGATGACCATCCAAGACTTCCGCGAACCGCCAAACGCCGCCGCAACCGTGAAGCAAAAAGGCTTCGATAAGCCATTGACTAACAAGGGGACGTTGTGGGGCAGTATTGATTGCGAGGTTGCCGATGAATGAATACAGGTCGGCAGCTATCCTGAAACGGGCGCAAAACCTGTTAATCCTGCACCGCGCCTACAAGCTGTTGGCGGCGGATGCCGAATGGGATGAAAGCAAGCATCCGAGGGCGGAGAATGGGCGGTTCGGGGCAGGAAACGGGCAGCCTGAAAAACAAGACGGCCAACCCCAAGCAGAGATACCCGAAATTAAGGGCAACGAACTGGGCTTATGGTCGAGCATGAAGGAGCTGCGAGAGAAAGCCCGGGCGTTTGCACGACGGTTTGTCGGGAAGACTTTTAAAAACCGAGAAACCGGACATGAAATCATGGTTTCCATGAGTGGGGTTAAGCACACCATCGCACACGGAAACGACGGACTGGTTAAAACCATCCCGATTATTCCGGATATGTTGCAGGCTGCACATTTCCTTCACGCAGAGAAGCCAAAAATTGCAGACAGTAATGTTCTCGAAGTTGAGAAATATTCGGTAGATGTGGCGATTGAAGGAGAAGTAAAGCGGATGCTGATTACAGTGAAACACCAAACAGACGGCAGACGTTATTACGACCACGGGTTTTGGGCAGACAAATGAAAAAGGCAACGTTTAATCTACGGTATATCGCCGGTTGCTAAGACCGGGTTATTGAACCGCCGTTGCCTTGGGGAGCGACATTTGCTTCAGGCCAGCACCTTAGCGCGTTCATATTACGCCACCTCTTTGCCTGTACAAATACCGCTTGATTTCATTATATGCCGTCTGCCTGCCGAAGGCAAACACCCGGAATAAATAAAGGAAATACGATGAATCTTAGAGCCATTGCCAACGGTGCGATTACATCCGTCAATCCGAACCTGCCCGCCGTGCTGAAACTCAATGAAGGCTACACCACCGATGTCACGGGAAAACGCAAATCAGGCTACAGCGAGCATCCCGTAACCGTGCAGACCCAAACCCTAAGTACGCAGGATTTGTCCTTGTTTGAAGGATTGGCGCAGCAGGGAACGTTGCTGTATGCCTATGTAACCGGACAATTCCGCGGCTTGCGGCGGCAGGATGCCAAAGGCGCGGACAAGCTGGTGTTCGCTGCCTACGGCGAAACCGAAACAACGGAATGGCTGGTGAAGCAGGTGGTGGAAAGCTGGCCGGATTGGTGCAAGGTGCTGTTATGGCGGCAACATTAGATGATATTTACACCGAAGTCCGGGCAATGCTGCTCGGGCTTTTTTCGTGCGAAGTCGTGCGCGGATACGGCAACAACGTGCCGCTGCCCAAGCCGCCGTTTGCGGTGATGAACATCCTGAACGAAATCGATGCCGCCACCAACGAACACGCTTACGCCGTTGCGGATGAAACCGCCGCCGTCTCGCGCCAATCCGAAATACAGATGCAGCTTGATTTCTACGGCGCAGAAGCCGGGCAGATGGCGCAGAAAACCGTTTTGCTTTGGCGCGATTTCTACGCCTGCGAACGGCTGAAATCCTGCCAGCCGCTGTATGCCGCCCCCGCGCGCTTCGTGCCGCTCGCCAACGAAGAGGGCGAATATGAAGAACGCTGGATGACTACTGTTCATCTGGCCTACGCGCCGCAGGCGGAACACCCGCAACAGTTTGTAAACGCTTTTGATTTAACCCTGATCCAACCGTAAAGGATATATCCATGTTCCAATCTATTCCGGCAAGTAAAATTGTCAGCGTAAACCCCGCCGTACTCAGTTCCGGCGGTTCTCCCCTGTCGATGAACGCCGTCTTTTTGAGCAAAAACGAAAACCTGCCCACCGGCCGGCATACCGCGTTCCCCGATGCTTCGGCGGTCGGCGAGTTTTTCGGCTTGGCAAGCGAAGAGTTCAAAGCCGCGCAAGTGTACTTCAAAGGATTCGACAACTCGCACATCAAACCCGGCACACTGTATTTCTACCCCTACAACGTCGGCAAAGAAGCCGCCTGTCTGCGCGGCGCAAGCGTGAAAAGTATGAGCCTTGCCGCCCTGAAGAAACTTTCGGGCAATCTGAAAGTGAACATCGACGGCAGCGACAAGAACGGCGAAAACATCAGCTTGGCGACCGCCACCGGCTTTTCCGACGCCGCCGACAAAATCGGCACCGCCATCAATGCCACCGTGCAGTTTGACGAGCAGTTGCAGGCGTTTGAAATCGTTTCCGCCACCCAAGGCAAGGCTTCCGAAATCGGCTTTGCCGCCGGCACGCTGGCCGAAGCCCTGAACCTGACCGAAGCCAAGGGCGCAATCATTTCCAAAGGCAACGACGGCGACAGCGCGGAAACCGTGATGGAGGGCGTGATTCAGTCCACTTTGAATTTTGCCACCTTTACCACCGTGTTCGAGCCTGAACTGGTCGACAAGTTGGCCTTGGCCAAATGGAGCAACGCGCAGAACAACCGCTTCCTCTATGCCGCATGGGGTAAAGAAGCCGCCGCGCTGCAAACCGGCAACACAACCTGCTTCGGCGCGCAACTGAAAGCCGCCGCCTATGACGGTACTGCCCCGATTTACGGCGGGCTGGACAAA
>NZ_JAGTUI010000056.1:0-8564 GCF_018224585.1 Neisseria sp. Marseille-Q1983 | reverse complement strand
TGGGGGAGAGTGGCTATCGCTTGCGTAAGAGTATGGAATCTCAGGGAATGTTCCGTCCAGCTTCTTCTTGGCAGACACACCATTTAATTCCACAGGCAGTTTGGAAAGAAAATAAAGCATTTTTTAATAGTATTGGCATGAAAGGCAAAGGATTAGGCAGAGATAGTTGGACTAATGGTCTGTATATGCCTTCAACGGAAGCGGATGCTCGGGGCGCACTTAGAGAATTTTTCCATCAAGGGTCTCATGAAAAATACAGCAAAGAAGTAAGAGATGTACTGAAAGATATACAAGAAGAATTTAGGCGGGGAGAGATTACAGTAGCACAGGCAAGAAAACGCGTACAGGATTTACAAAAAAGTTTGAGAAAACGTTTGAGTAAATCTCTATCCGTTGGAGGATGCGCCTCTACCAACTCGCCCAAACGATTAGATTAGGAGGAGATTATGAAGAAATTAATGGTGTGGGGATACAGCGCAAAAAGTTTAGATGAATTGGCGAAAAGAAAAGTGCCTAAGGTTTCCCTAGGGGAAGTAGGGATATCAGAGATGTTCAATCCTAAAAAAACGCATCCTGATTTTGACTTTCCATGGAGTTGGTTCGTAAAGGGGCAAGAAATTCCTCCAATGCCTGAAAAGGTTTATGTATGCTTAAAAAAGGCAAGGGGTGTTACTTTTGATTTTCTACCTTATGGCTACAACTTCTTTATCATGTCAGCACGTTTTTGGGAATTTATTAAAAAATATGGGTTTAATTATAATTTTGGTATGAGCGAAGCGATTATTGTCAATACAAAAGGCGAGCTATTGACAAATGAAGTCTATTATTTGGTAAGAATAGTTAGTTGGGAAATTGAGGATGAAATTGTTTACCCGGATTTACGAAGAAATGAAAAAGGTTTTTCGCTGGAGGCATATACTAATTCGGATAAGGATATTTTGCTGTCTTCCAAATATAAGTATATGGAAGCATTTATGGTGTCAGAAAATTTAAAAGAAAAAATATTGGAAAACTTTTCTTTGCCTTTTCTTTATACTCTGAAGGAGTGGAAGGAACAAAATGATTATGAAATTATTGGCTTTGATAAATCTTAGTGAATATATTGCAGGAGTACACCTACAAAGGCAGCTACACCTATCTCTACACCGACCAAGACAGCTACGAACCGCTGGCGCAAATCTTTGACAACGCCAAAGACGGCAAACAATACCTCGCCTATTTCCACAACGACCAAATCGGCATCCCGAGGGAGATGACCGACATCCACGGCAATCTCTTATGGTACGGCGAATACACCGCCTGGGGTCGTCTGAAAAAGGATGAGCGGGTTTACAAGAACGCGCACCAGCCGTTCAGACTGCAAAACCAATACTTTGATGAAGAGACCGGGCTGCATTACAACCTGATGCGTTATTACGAGGCGGAGACAGGGCGTTTCATTAACCAAGACCCGATTGGGCTATTGGGTGGGGATAATTTATATCAGTTTGCTCCGAATGCGCAGGAGTGGGTTGATCCATGGGGTTTAGTTAAACTCGGGGGTGTTGCTCCCTATGGTTCAAAAAAACATGTAGGGGACAATCTTGATGCTCATGAAATGTTACGAAATGCCTTTATTAAGGATAGCCCTTTAACGACAATTACCAATCGTCAAGGAGCTAAAGGTAATCCGGCAATGGGGCTTACAAAAGATCTACATAGAGCGGTTCATGATGCAGAAGCTCGGCTAAGGGCTGCAAAAGGAATGGGAAGGAATGATTATTTTAAACGTGGTAAAGACGAAATTAGAATTATGTATAGAGCAATGCAGGAGGTCTTAGTTGAAAATAAAAAAGTTATTACACAAAATCAACTAAGACAAATGCGCAAACAGGCAATAAAATTTGCTAAAAAACATAAATGCTATTAAGGAAATTTAAATGTCAAAATTACTTTTTACTTCTTCTAAAACGCCACATAGTATTGGTTATATTGGAGGAGGAGCTGAACATATTCCGTTAGAATTATGGCCTAAAGTTCCAAATTCTGATGCCTATCAAACGCATCTGTTTACTCTTTATTCTGACTTTTTACCTGAAAATGTATTCCCTTGTAGAAATTATTATATCTCTGTTTTTATTTCCATAGAGGAGCATGCACTGGGAGGAGTAAAAGACTCTATTTCATCCAAATATACTGTTAATTGTCAGGATGATTTAATTTTACTAAATGATGGTTTTAGTTGTGCTGTTCTTTATGAAAGGGAACAAGATATCGGCAAGCAAGATTTAGGAAGTATTTCTTTGGAAAGAAAATTTTTTGAAAGACTTGATGAAGTTGATAAAGAAGCCGATGCGAAATACAATGAAATTGAACATTTATTCTTTGAAGATAATGGGATGGGATTGGATGCATCCAAAATTTTTGGTAATCCTTATTTTGAGCAAGATATAATATATCCTCCTCCTAAGTTTAATTTTTGCTTACAATTATTAGAAGAAGATATAGATAAAAAGTTACATATTTTTCAGAATGGTATTGGTTATTTTTATTATGACCAAAATGTTAAGAAAAAACTTCTATCTGGAAGTCAAGCAGGTATTTTCTTTATTCAAAATACTTAATAATTAACATGAAACCTTCAGTTTTAACTTAGCAAGCCGTAACCTGCACAAAACCTTCAGTCCTGACGTAGGGGGTGTGCGGTAAGCACGCACGCGGTTTCTGTTTTTTAGACGACCTCACTATCTTCTTTGAGGTCGTCTGAAACATTTGTTCTTTAACAATCTCATTAGCAGTTAACATAGAGGTTGTCTGAAAACCAACTTTCAGACGACCTCTGCCAAATTGCTACGACTACGACGGCTACGGCGATTTGACCCTAGCCTATTTCCACAACGACCAAATCGGCATCCCGCGCGAGATGACCGACATCCGCGGCAATCTTTTATGGTACGGCGAATACACCGCCTGGGGCCGTCTGAAAAAGGACGAGCGCGTCTATCAGCACGCGCATCAACCGTTCCGACTTCAAAACCAATACTTCGATGAAGAGACGGGGCTGCATTACAACCTGATGAGGTATTACGAGGCGGAGACAGGGCGTTTCATCAATCAGGACCCGATTGGGCTGTGGGGTGGGGAGAATCTGTATCAGTTTGCTCCTAATATACAAGGCTGGATAGATCCTTGGGGGTTGGCTAAAAATAGATATAGGGTTAGAAGTGTAGCGGAGGTTGCACAATTAAGAGCGAGATTTGATAGATCAGGAGGAGTGAGGGAGCGTTATCTCAAAAAACTAGCAAGAACACCAGAGGCTACTAAAACGACCTTTGGATGTACTGATGATGACATCGAAAAAATGAAGAAAGGTAAAGTGCCAGATGGTTTTGTTGTTCACCATAAAAAACCTCTTTTCCGTGGTGGAAACAATAGATATTCTAATCTTACATTAATGAAGGATGATTATCATAAAAAATATAATAAGATGTTGCATTGGTATGAGTCCGGTAATAACCCATATGGTTTAAATTAGGAGGAAATAATGTTTATAGTTTGTGCATACTGTGGTAATAAGTCTGAATTAACTCAGAATGATAAAGATTTTGTTAATCAAATGATGAAAACAGGATTAAAAGTTGTTATGGTAGAGTGCCCTGTATGCCATAACAGTACGGCTTATACCGAAGATTCTTATTTAAAATCAAAAATACCGGTAGAGGATTTTGTTATTAGGTGTCCAACGCAACATTGTACTGGTTGGGTTGCGCATATTACTGGTGATAATGAGGATTTTTTTGGTTGTGGAGAATGCTCAAATACCTGGAATACAAAAGAAGCTTTAGATAAAGATATTTCTAGAATTATCCAAAAATTTTCTTATAGGAAATCAGCCTATGTAAAGGAAAAAGGTGGCTGGGTAGGAGCACCCCAAAAAGAAGAGGATTCTAATTATGTAGATTTGGTTGAGCAAGAACCTTTTGAAATTTAAGTAAGAACGCAGTCTGGCTAAATATCTTTACCAATACTTCGATGAAGAGACCGGGCTGCATTACAACCTGATGCGCTATTACGAGCCTGAGGCGGGGCGGTTTGTGAATCAGGATCCGATTGGGTTGTGGGGTGGGGAGAATCTTTATTGGTTTGCGCCTAACACTCAAGAATGGATTGACCCATTGGGGGAGAGTGGCTATCGCTTGCGTAAGAGTATGGAATCTCAGGGAATGTTCCGCCCAGATTCTTCTTGGCAGACACACCATTTAATTCCACAGGCAGTTTGGAAAGAAAACAAAGCATTTTTGAATAGTATCGGTATGAAGGGTAAAGGATTAGGTAGAAATAGTTGGACTAATGGCTTATATATGCCTTCAAGCGAAGCAGATGCTCGAGGCGCACTTAGAGAATTTTTCCATCAAGGGTCGCATAAGAACTACAGTGATAGTGTAAGTTGCGAGTTGCAAAAAATAAGAGGCGAATTTCAACAAGGAAAGATTACAGCAGCACAAGCGCGAAAACGTGTACAGAATTTACAAAAAAGGTTGAAAAAACGCTTAAGTAAGTCTTTATCCGTTGGAGGGTGCGGATCTACCAACTCGCCCAAACGATTAGATTAGGAGGATATTATGAAAAAATTACTAGTATGGGGATATGCCCTACAAAGCATGGATAAAGCAGAAAAAATGGGGTTGCCACGAGTAAGTAGTGGAGCTGTGGGTATATCAGAGAAGTTTAACCCTAAGAAAACGCATCCTGATTTTGACTTTCCGTGGAGTTGGTTTGTAAAGGGACAAGAAATCCCGAAAATGCCTGAAAAAGTTCATGTCTGCTTAAAAAAAGCAAGGAGTGTTACTTTTGATTTTCTGCCATATAGTGACTTCTTTATTATGTCAGATCGTTTTTTGGAATTTATTAAAAAATACGGGTTTGAACATAATTTTGGTATAAGCAAGGTGGTTATTGTCAATACAAAAGGCGAGCTATTGACAGATGAAACCTATTATTTGATAAGAATAGTTAGCTGGGAAATTGAGGATGAAATTATTTATCCTGATCTAGGAATGGATGAAGAAGGTTTTTCGCTTGAAGCATACACTAATTCAGATAAGGATATTTTATTGTCTTCCAATCATAATTATTCAAGAGCATTTATGGTGTCAGAAAATTTAAAAGACAAAATATTGGAAAACTTTTCTTTGCCTTTTCTTTATTCTTTGGCAGAGTGGAAGGAATTGAACAATTTAGACAGTTATTGGGATTAATATAAATCAAAGAAGTGTTGGATGAACTTTTTCTATGTTAGCAAGCCATAGCCAGCAAGCTGTAGCCCGAACAAAACCTTCAGTCCTGTAGGGTATGTGCGGTACGCACGCACGCGGTTTCTGTTTTTCAGACGACCTCTACCAAATCCGCCTCCCCCGACAAAGAACGCCAAGACAAACTCGCCTGGACGAGCACCGACCCCAAACGCACCCACTTCGTCTGGGACGGAACACGATTACTTCAGGAGTACACCTACAAAGGCAGCTACACCTATCTCTACACCGACCAAGACAGCTACGAACCGCTGGCGCAAATCTTTGACAACGCCAAAGACAGCAAACAATACCTTGCCTATTTCCACAACGACCAAATCGGCATCCCGAGGGAGATGACCGACATCCACGGCAATCTCTTATGGTACGGCGAATACACCGCCTGGGGTCGTCTGAAAAAGGATGAGCGGGTTTACAAGAACGCGCACCAGCCGTTCAGACTGCAAAACCAATACTTTGATGAAGAGACCGGGCTGCATTACAACCTGATGCGGTATTACGAGCCTGAGGCCGGACGGTTTGTGAATCAGGATCCGATTGGGTTGTTAGGTGGGGAGAATCTTTATTGGTTTGCGCCGAATGTGCAGGATTGGATTGATCCCCTTGGTCTTGCTGCGGAAGGTACTTTAGGTACATATGGCAAATTGAAAGGAGGAGGTAATCAAGCACATGAATTTATTAGAAATAAGATGTTAGAATTGATGGGGGAGACTTCCGCAGGTAAACGATTAAGTGAAAACCCTAGTATCGCTGCGTCTCATGAACGCCATCAAGGTCGGGATAATTCAAATTCTATCCATAAAAATGAGAAAAGGCTCGCACAAAAACATTTAGGACTAAAATCAAAAAATCAATTTGAAACTTCAGTTTGTAAACGATCTGGTGTAAAACAAGGTAAAATTATGCCAAGTAAACGTCAAATGGATGTTTGGCAAGGAGCTATAAGAATGGCTGGGTATGGTCCATCAAGAGCTAGAAAACTGAGAAAACAGGCTCAGCAATATTTGAGATCTTTAGGGTATTAAATTTTAGGAGCTACTAAAATGTTAGGTGAATTAAAAATCATAGATGAATTTGCGGATAAATTTGATTTTCGAATGTTTGGCCCAGCTCTTTTAGAGAAAGAAGTTAGTTGGCCTGTAGATTATAATGGAAACCCTATGCTGTTCTTTATAGGTCTTCCTGCAAATTTATTAAATAAAAAACTAGATATTAACCTGTATTGTAATATTTTTATCACTTACGATCATGAAGATGATCAACATATATATGATTTGAGTGATAAAAATCCAGAGCCAAATAAAAGTTCTTGTGTAATTTTAAGTGATATTCGTTCTTCAAAAGTAAAAAAAATAAGCTGTATCGAACCTAGCAAAAAACTTTTAATCAGTGAGTCTGATGATGAGGTACCATACTGGCTACAAGATCCTATTCAGAAATCAAATATGTCATTTCAATTTCAAATATATGCAGGAGAGATAGATAATATGTTCCAGCAAGATTTTGGAGATGAGTTTTATTATTTTTTCTGTAATGAAAATTGTTCAGAAGGTAATGTTTTTGTTCAAATTACCTAATGAAATATATAGAAAAAGCAGCACCTAAGAAAACCTCCAATTCTGATATTTGTTGTGTACGGAACGCACGTACTCGGTTTCTGCTGTTCAGACTTACTTTGAGGCCGTCTGAAATATTGGTTCTTTAATAATCCGATTACTGATCAGTATCAAGGTCGTCTGAAACACAACTTTCAGACGGCCTTTGTTGTACTGTGTTCAACCGCCGCTACACCTACGACAAAGCCGGCAACCTGATTCAAAGCGCCGACCAAAGAAGCGGCGTACTCAATTGCGTCTACGACAAAATCGGACGCATTCAGGAAGCCCGCCAGATTGTTCCTAGATAATAGATATAGAAATTGAATGAAGGATATTAATTTATGGATAATTTCAAAAAAATTCTTGTGGATATACAAGATTTAATCAAATCTAGTAATGGAAACTTAATTAATTATGGAAAATCAAATTTTATTTTTAAAAAAAGATATGATGTTTCTTTAAATGAGATAAATGATTTTGAAAAAAAATATAAAGTCAAATTCCCTAATATATATAGAGAATTTCTTCTAACAGTAGGATCTTGTACTTTGTTTCAAGATGAGTTACTACCTGGATTCGATTTTTTAGCTCCTAACGAACTTTATGATTGGTCACAACAAGTTTTTGAAGGAACTGATTGTAATTTATTCCCTAATATCTTAATTACAATTTCCATTCCAAGAACTGGTGAGCAAGCTGGTTTCCTTCTTACAAAAGAAAATGAAAATTTTGGTGTTTTTTTTCCTGATATTCCTCCTGAAGAGTGGGAAGAGGATACTGAATTTGAAAAATTTGAAGACTGGCTAGAAAACTTGATGAAAGAAAAATTAGAGGAAATTTAAAAAATTTTGAATAACCAATTTTAAAAATATTTATCATTTAGCAAATCTAACAAAAATAACACCATGCCGTCTGAAAACACTATCCTAAACCTTTTCAGACGGCCTTTCTCGTTCTTTAACAATTCAACTTCTCACTACCGTTTACGGACGCGACGGCAAAAAACTGCGCGGTTTCGCCTACCGCAACCACATCATGGTCGAACACAACCGGCCCGACGGACTGGTATCCCGCTACGAATACGACCGTTACGACACCGACGGCAAAGTGCTCAAAAGCAGCAACAACCTCGGCGAAGAATGGACGTTCGACTACCGCAAAGACCATACCGTCGTTACCGACGCATTGGGACGGACGGAAGTGTACGGTTTCGACGAAAACCACGAACTTATCTACCGCATCGACGCCGACGGACAACGCAGCGACAGCGAACGCGACAGCTACGGCCGCATTACCGTAGAACGCGACCCCATCGGACGCGAAACCCGCTATCTCTACGATACCGAAGGCAACGTCATCGCCATCACCGCCCCCGACGGCGGCAGCACCCAAATCGACTACCACGAAACCCTCAACCTGCCGGTTGCCGTCAACGATCCCGCAGGCAGGATTACCGCCTACACCTACGACGGACGCGGCAACCTCATCAGCATCACCGATCCCGCCGGTTACACCACAAGCTACGGCTACAACGCCCGATGGCTGCCCGAAACCATTACCGACGCCTTAGGCAAAACCCGACGCCTACACTACGACACCCTCGACCAACTCGTCAGCTTCACCGACTGTACCGGCGAAACCACCCGCTTCGCTTACACCGAATACGGCGATCTCG
>NZ_JAGTUI010000055.1:0-8660 GCF_018224585.1 Neisseria sp. Marseille-Q1983 | reverse complement strand
ACGGTTGGGGCAAACTGAAGAGCGAAACGAACGTAACGGGAACGGCGCACCAACCCTTCCGATTGCAAAACCAGTATTGCGACCGTGAGACGGGGCTGCATTACAATTTCTTCAGGTATTATGAGCCGGAATGTGGAAGATTTATCAACCAAGACCCGATTGGGTTACTTGGAGATGAGAATTTTTATACATTCGCGTCCAACGTGCAGGAATGGATTGACCCCCTTGGACTTAAAAAGAAAGCCTCTTCTCGTAAACCTAAATTCGTATCTACCAAATCAACAGGTAGAACTAAGCCTCGGAGTGCTCTTGAAAGCAAAATTATGGATCAAGTCAAAAAACGATCTGAAAAAGGAAATGTGATAATTAGGGCAGACCAAATTGGCGATCGATGTTATGCAGGGAAAGGTTGGAATAAAATGGAACAAAAAATAGATGGGGTTACTATTCACTATATGGCAAAATTTGATAAGGTGGGGAAAATGACGCATGTTACTGATTTTAAATTTAAATAAGAGGATTATATGAATAAATTTATTTATAAAAATGCTTATGACATTACCAATCACTGGGAATTTTGCAATCAAAATAAATTTCCATTTATTACAATTAATAATATTGATAGGAATTTTAATGAAATATTTTTTGATATAACTAATATAAGCAATAAATTAGAAGAAGTTTCTAATTCCATAAAAGAAATATCCTATTGTTATAATAATTTTTTTTTAATCCCTGACTATATATTAGAACGATATGAATCACAATATTATTACTTTGAATTTCCTGTTATAAATACTCACTCTGAACTTATTGCAAACCAGCTATTTGATTATTTACTTGACAACATAAGCTAGAGCCTATTTTTGCAGCAAATCACAAGGACGTCTGAAAGACAAAGAAGTTTCAGAAACGTCATTCCCGCATGATTTAGGCGGGAACGGCCTCGAAAACCAAACCCGCTTCGTTTGGGACGGCAGCCACCTCTTGCAGGAAGTCAAACCGGACGGCAGATATACCTATATCTACACCGACCCGGATTCCTACGAACCATTGGCGCAAGTCCGCGATTGGACAACCGAAGACGGCGAAAGCAGACAACAAATCCACTACTTCCACTGCGACCAAATCGGCATCCCGAGAGAGATGACCGATAAGGACGGCAACCTGGTTTGGTTCGGCGATTATTACGGTTGGGGCAAACTGAGGAGCGAAACGAACGTAACGGGAACGGCGCACCAACCCTTCCGATTGCAAAACCAGTATTGCGACCGTGAGACGGGGCTGCATTACAACTTCTTCAGGTATTACGAACCGAACATCGGGCGGTTTATGAATCAGGATCCGATTGGGTTGTGGGGCGGAGATAATCTGTATTGTTTTGCTCCGAATGTACAAAAGTGGATTGACCCGCTAGGGCTTGCTCCTATTCCAGCACCATCTTCTCTTCCTGGCTTTCCAGGTGTCCAAAGAGCAAAGCCTAAAACTCCTGTGCAAGGAGGAGGAGGATTAAGAAAACGTTGGAGGCTTCCTGGAGGCTGCATTCTAGAATGGGACTCTCAACATGGAGAAGTTGAAAAATATGATAAACGAGGAAAACACCTTGGCGCATTTGACCCTAAGACTGGCAAACAATTAAAAGACCCTATTAAAAACAGAAGGATAGAACCGTGAAAAAAATCATAAGATTTATATCAAAATTCGAAAAAAATGGAGAAAAATTTATTGAAGTCATAAATTTTAAGAATGAACCATCTCTTAATTTTCTACAAAAAATTTTTCATGAAACTAGCCCTATGTATGAAGAATATTGGATATCAAATGAAGTTGCAAAAATAATTGAACCTTATTTATGTGAGAAATTAGACATAAATAATTATGACTATTTCTTGTCTTGCGAAGAGGATATTATTTAATTAAAAATGTAATAATCATATTTACGGATAGCGCATACCAACCCTTCCGCCTGCAAAACCAGTATGCCGACCATGAGACGGGGCTGCATTACAACTTCTTTAGGTATTACGAACCTGATGCGGGGAGGTTTGTAAATCAGGACCCGATTGGGTTGGAAGGTGGAGAAAATTTATACAAGTTTGCTCCTAATGCGCAAAATTGGGTAGATATTTTTGGTTTATGGCGTTTTGGCGATCCCTTGCCACAATGGCTTGTTGATGGTGCTGCTGGGTTTGGAGACAACATTTCAATGGGAATTACTAAAAAAGCTCGACAATTATTTGGTATAAGCGGCGGAGTCACAGAATCAACTGCTTATAAGACAGGCGATTGGCTAGGTGAAATACCTGGACTTATTAACCCCGCAAAAAAAGTTAACACCGCATATAAAGGACTTAAACGTACAAAACTTTGGAAGTGTGAGATGAAAAAAATTTCTCGCACAGCAAAACGGACAAGAGCGAAGCGAGTTACAAAGGCTAAAGCTAATTTAAGAAGTGTGTTATGGCAGGAAACCAAAGGATTTATAACTGAAAAAATTAAAAGTAAAATTGTTGAGAATATAGTTTGAATATGTAAAATAGGTAATTCTCATATGTATAATTTCTTTCTTAAAAATAAAGATTTGCTTTGTGTATTTTGTGTATTAATTTGGGATTTATATGATTTATATGATTGCTTATTCAATGGGAATTGTGGCTGGAAGAGAGATATGTATTTTCCTTCATTTGGATTAGGTAGAATAATGTATTCATTATTTAATTTAACTCTTATGGTGGCATTATGTACTTGGATATTTTTATTTTTTCAAAATACTATAAAAAATAGTAGCCATAGGTTGGGTAGGATCCTTAAAAAAAGAAAGTAAACCGTAGCACGCGTGATTAAAGCTAAAAAATAACTGAACCTCTTTGAATCAAACAGTAGTCGGTTGGGTCGAGACCCAACAACAAAAAGCTTGGGGTTGTCGTCACTCAAGACATTCCAAAGATAAATGTAACAATAGGAAAAAATGATATGGTAGGCAACGAAATTTCAAGTTTTGATGCTTTTTTAATATGCAAGCAATTATCAGTTAAGGAATTATTCAAAAAAATACTTAATTCAAATACTGTTTTTCAATATGAAGCAGCAAAAAGGTTACAATTTTATGAGTATAGTGAAATTAAAGATAATATTAAAAATATACTATTAACAAGCAGATATAGTCGACATAGAGAAATTGCAATATTTATTTTAGGGCAGTTTCAAATCAAACTTAATGACATTCATCTTAAAGAAATTCTATCAATATTAATTTGCTTTATACACAATGATAAAAGTATAAGAGTTAAATCATCTGCAATTTCATCATTGGGATACCTATTTCGTGATTACAATTTAGGAGAAAAAGAGTTTTCTAATATAGAAAAAGATATAGATTTAATATGGGGTTTAAATAAGTATTCTATTATTATTTCAGTTGCATTTAGTTCTGTATATCTGCCAGAAAGGGAATATATAAGAGACTATCTAATCAGAAATTTAAGTAAAAAAACCCCTAAGATATTATCATGGATTTTATATTCTTTAAAAGAGAAAGGTTATAAATCAAATTTAATTGAAACACTATTAATTAGGAAGCTAAAGGATTTTAATGAAACTTCTTATATTTACCATGAAATAGTTTCCTTTTTAATTTCAATTGACTCTAAGAAAGTTATTCCGTATGTTAAAAAAATTTTATTGAATCAAAATAGAATTGACAATGAATTCTATATCGAAATCAAGAATAATTCATCTAAAAAGTTTTCAAAAATTAGAAAAATACTACTAAAGAAATTTGGATAAATAGTATTAATGATTCAAATACCATATGTAGATTGTATCAAGATCTAATAGACAATTGATTTTCTTGAAATCTTTAGATGAGCTTTACTCTATACTCAAATCTTTATTTATTTCGATTGAAACGAAAACATCCAAATCAGCCTCAACGAGGAAGTCATCACCGACATCGAACGCGACAAACTACCCCGCGAAATCTACCGCACACAAGGTAAGCTCGCCAGCCGTTACGAATTCGCCCCTTTAGGTCGTCTGAAAAACGGAGAAATTTCAGAAACGTCATTCCCGCATGATTTAAGCGGGAACGGCCTCGAAGAGGAAACCGGGTTTGTTTGGGACGGCAGCCATTTGCTGCAGGAAGTCCACCCGGACGGCAGGTATACCTATCTCTACACCGACCAAGACTCCTACGAACCGCTGGCGCAGGTCCGCAATTGGACAACCGAAGAGGGCGAAAGCAGACAACAAATCCACTACTTCCACTGCGACCAAATCGGCATTCCGAGAGAGATGACCGATAAGGACGGCAATCTGGTTTGGTTCGGCGATTATTACGGTTGGGGCAAACTGAGGAGCGAAACGAACGTAACGGGAACGACGCACCAACCCTTCCGCCTGCAAAACCAGTATTGCGACTGTGAGACGGGGCTGCATTACAACTTCTTCAGGTACTATGAGCCGAACATCGGGCGGTTTGTGAATCAGGATCCGATTGGGTTGGAAGGCGGCTTTAACGTTTATCAGTTTGCGCCGAATGTTCAGGGGTGGGTTGACCTGTTGGGTCTTAAAGATTCATATGAGCAAGCCATGAAAAAAGCTATGGATTGGTTAACTAAACGTGGTTTTAAAGCTGAAAAAGTTCGTTTGGGTAAATTCGGAAGTATCGCTGGTAAACCAGTAGGAATGCAAACTGCTAATGGTAAATGTCATTTTAGAGTTGAATTTGATGAGAGATCAGGAGCACATATTAATGTTCAAGCATGGAAAGAAAAAGGCCCGCATTTCCTATTTGATGCTACGGAAAAAACAGTTACAAAATTGCAAAGAAGATTTGGGAGGTAATTATCAATATGTTTGATGATGAATTAAATGACTTTTTAGATGAAAATAATGTTCGATTTTCGATTTTAGACAAAGACATATTTAATAAATATGCAAAAATCGAAAATTATCCTTTCACCGGTTCTAGAATCTCTTGGAGCAAACTCAAAATTCATATTAGTAAATCATTTCATGAATTACCTAAATTCATTAATGAAGTTAGTAATATCTTATCTAGCTTAAATGAAAACCAATCTAATATCATTTTAATAGGAAATGATTTTCAAAACGGATATTACATTGATTTTTCAATGAAAATTTTAGAATTAATTTCACATTTCTTAATGGAATACCCAGGAGAAAATTATCTATTTGGATTAAATCAGAAATGGTGTATTTGTATTTATGATGTTCTGGATTTTGGGTTGCCAGAACCGAAATTATTGTAAAGATATATTGAACAAGCAAGCCGTAGCCCGCATAAACCCTCCAATCCCGACGCAGCAAGCCGTAGCCCGTTACAGAACCAGTATGCCGACCTTGAGACGGGGCTGCATTACAATTTCTTCAGGTATTACGAACCGAACATCGGGCGGTTTGTGAATCAGGATCCGATTGGGTTGATGGGTGGGGAGAATTTTTATTCTTTTGCTCCTAATACAGCTAAATGGATCGACATATCAGGAGCTATGGCTCAGGCTGCAGCAGGCTGTGTTATTGGTTCGCCATTTGGTGGTCCCATAGGATGTGCTGCAGGGGCAACTATTGCTACTATAGCAACCGCTGTGGTAGCTGTTGTAGCAACAGTTTACACAGGAACTAAAATTGCTGAAGCAGCTAAAGAAAATAGTAAAACAAATACATGTGAGGATAAAAAGAAAAGACAACCCTGCCCACCATGTAAAACACAAAGTGGGAAAACCGTTGTGGTAGGTACTATAGGATATAGGCACGATCTAGTTCCACCAAGTAAACCACATCACCCTTTTACTGGTGATCACTACAACCTATATAAAGCTAATCAAAATCCAAATAACTGTAAATGTTTCTGGAAACCGTTTGGAGCAGCTGATGCTTCAGGTGGGAAACCTCCTCCTGCAGGCTCTATAAAAATTGAACCATTTGTATAGAGGATAACTGGTTATGCATTATTGTGATGGAACAAAGATTCAATTGGCAGATAGGGTTAGATTAGGTGATTCTGATGGCATGGTGGTAGCTTTAATCGGAGAAGGATTATATGAGAGTAAATATCTTTTAAAAGATTGGTCATATCTTAAACATGGAATACTAATAAATTTTAATAAATATGGTTTAATTTATTATGAAAATATTGAACAAGATATTATCTTTATTGAAAGAGGCTAGCCCGCGTAGGTATGATTGACCCCATCAGGTATAACTGTACACACGCTTTCCGATGCAGTCTGAAAAAACTCCCATCCCCTTTTCAGACGACCTCCCCTTTTCAACCACGGAGCCACGCCCATGGCATTCAATAAACTGGCCGACGGCGAAGTGCAGAACTACTTCTACGATCTGCATGACCAACCGGTTAAAGCCGAAATCTTCAAGAAAGACGGCACGAAAAAGACTTGGGCCTACACCTACGATGCCTTGGGCAGAAGGATAGGCAAAGGCCGTCTGAAAACAGACGGCAGCCTAGAAGACGAAACCCGCTTCGTTTGGGACGGCAGCCGCCTCTTACAGGAAGTCCACCCGGACGGCAGGTATACCTATCTCTACACCGACCAAGACTCCTACGAACCGCTGGCGCAGGTACACCATTGGACAACCGCAGACGGCGAAAGCCGCCAACAAATCCACTACTTCCACTGCGACCAAATCGGCATCCCGAGAGAGATGACCGATAAGGACGGCAATCTGGTTTGGTTCGGCGATTATTACGGTTGGGGCAAACTGAAGAACGAAACGAACGTAACGGGAACGGCGCACCAACCTTTCAGGTTGCAAAACCAGTATTGCGACCGTGAGACGGGGCTGCACTACAACTTCTTCAGGTATTATGAGCCGGATGCGGGTCGGTTTGTGAACCAGGATCCGATTGGGTTGTTTGGGGGGAGTAATTTTTATGCGTTTGCCTTCAATATATCTCGTTGGCTTGATCCATTAGGTCTAAAAGGAAAGTCAAAACGATCATGCGAAGAGATTGGGCAAGATATTGATAGATTAATTAATAGAGATAAACGGAAATGTAACAATGGTGGCACTCATGGTTTGCGCCATAGGTTCAATGAACAAATTAATGGTCT
Organism: Neisseria sp. Marseille-Q1983; assembly: GCF_018224585.1. Classification (NCBI taxonomy): domain Bacteria; kingdom Pseudomonadati; phylum Pseudomonadota; class Betaproteobacteria; order Neisseriales; family Neisseriaceae; genus Neisseria; species Neisseria sp. Marseille-Q1983. The sequence goes on along the minus strand of NZ_JAGTUI010000055.1, from coordinate 1,563 downwards.
CAATGGTCCTGGTACCCAGTCGTGGAAAACACATGAACAGGAGATCAAGAATCAACAGAAAAACCTTAGAGACCGTTTGCAGGAGTGGAACGATTCAGGTTGTGGAAGTCCACCTTCTGGGGCGTGGAAGTGGGCGACAAAACCAGTTCCTCAGCCTAAACAGTGGAAAAATCCTGCTGTTCCGAGGTCTACTGTAGAAACAGGAGCAAAAGTTGTTGCTGGAGCTGGAGCTGCATATATAGTTTATCGAATTGTTCGGTTTTTGCCTTCTTTACTCCCTCCTTTGTGGGGAACAATTCCTGCAAATGCTGCCATACCTTAAAATGTAGAAAGTAAGACATGAATAAAAACAATCTAATTTTATTAATTAAAAATCAAATGTCAGATAAACAAAAAAATGAAAATGCTTTATATTTAAATACACTTTTACTAAGCTCAATAGAAAATCCTAGTATAGATAATGATTGTTTCATAGAATTATTTAGCTATTATTCTAACATATCACAAGGAGAAGTAAGTGAACTATTTAATTTACTACAATCTTTAACCAAAAATGAAATCAATATAATTTATGATTTTTTAGAATATATTTCTAAATTTATCAGAGATTTAGGAGTAAATTATGAATTTGATAAATTTCTTATGGAGGTAAAATATATACAAGAACGAAATTGTCTAGAAGAAAAAATTAAGCCTACTTTCCCAATTTTCAAAGTTGATAAAAATAACATCATAAGTTTTGATGATAGTGATAACTTTTATATATTTTCAATAATGCAACTATCTACTAAAACTTGGATTGAGATAACATATGATGATTTTCTCTCAATACTTGAATCACTAGAGTGGCAAGCCTTTACTAATAAGGCTATATTATATTTTACTCCTTGCTGTTTAAAATATATTTTTGCTAATTTATCTAAATTTTATTTATATGGTTACGTTGTTGACTTTTTATATATTGCCCTAAGAAACCAAAGTACGATATTTAACACTACTCAAATCAACTTAATTATTGATTTTTTTAAATTAATCCAAAATTTTAACCAGGAAATTAGTGTTGAAACACACAAAAAAATAACAAGTACTATCCAACTTTATTTATAACTTCCGGGCCGCAAAGGGGTGTTGTCGCGTACCGCCACAGCATCACCTGCTTCGACTACAACGGAAACGGCCAAATCATCGCCCGGCACCAATGGAAAGTACCGACTAAGGAAGAGAACGCCCGAAACGGCCTGCCCGAAACCGACTGGCGCGATGCGCAGTACGATATGCTGTACCTGCCCGTTACCGAAACCGTCCGCTACCACTACGACTTCAACGGCAACCGTACCGCCACCGTCCTGCCCGACGGCAGACAGATCAACTGCCTGTATTACGGCAGCGGCCACCTGCACCAAATCAGCCTAGACGGCGAAGTCATCACCGACATCGAACGCGACAAACTGCACCGCGAAATCTTCCGCACACAGGGTAAACTGGCCAGCCGTTACGAACTCGATCCCTTAGGCCGTCTGAAAAGGCAAATCGCCGCACTCAACGATCTGACGCAGATCGAGA
>NZ_JAGTUI010000054.1:0-9728 GCF_018224585.1 Neisseria sp. Marseille-Q1983 | reverse complement strand
TCTTTGAGCTAAGGCGAGGCAACGCCGTACTGGTTTTTGTTAATCCACTATACTTCAATCTGCCAAACAAATCGAACAGAGAAACCCTGTCCGTCAAAACATCATGCAGCCATCGCCTTGAACACTTCAACCGCAACCGCAACCGTTTCGTCAATCAACTCGGGCGTATGCGCGGCGGAAACGAAACCTGCTTCATAAGCGGACGGGCCGAAGGCGACATTGCGGTCGAGCATCCCGTGGAAAAACTGTTTGAAGCCTTCAATATTGGAACGCGCCATATCGGCATAGTTTCGCGGCGCGTGTGCGGCGAAATACAGACCGAACATACCGCCTACGCTGTCGGCGGCAAACTCGATGCCCGCCGCATCCGCTGCCGTCTGAAAACCTTGAACCAACTGTTCGGTACGCGCCGTCAGGTTTTCATAGAAGCCTTCGCGCTGAATGATTTCCAGCGTTTTCAAACCGGCCGCAACCGCAATCGGGTTGCCCGACAAGGTGCCTGCCTGATACACGCCGCCTAACGGGGAAATACATTCCATAATGTCTTTACGGCCGCCGAACGCGGCAAGCGGCATACCGCCGCCGATGACTTTGCCCATCGTGGTCAGGTCGGGCGTGATGCCGTGCAGCGATTGTGCGCCGCCGAGCGCGACGCGAAAACCGGTCATCACTTCGTCGTAAATCAACACTGCGCCGTGTTTTTCAGTCAATTCGCGCAGGGCTTTGACGAAGGCTTCGGTCGGGCGGACAAGGTTCATATTTCCGACGAAAGGCTCCAAAATCACACAGGCAATGTCATTGCCGCTTTGAGCAAAGGCTTCTTCGAGTTGGGCGATATTGTTGTATTCGAGTACCAAAGTATGTTTGGTAAAGTCGGCAGGCACGCCGGCGGAAGACGGGTTGCCAAACGTCAGCAGGCCGCTGCCGGCTTTCACCAGCAGGCTGTCGGAATGCCCGTGGTAGCAGCCTTCAAACTTGATGATTTTGTCGCGGCCGGTAAAACCGCGTGCCAGACGGATGGCGGTCATGGTGGCTTCGGTACCGGAGCTGACGAGGCGCAGCTGTTCGATGGACGGCATGATTTTGGCGATTTCTTCGGCAATGACGATTTCGCCCTCGGTAGGCGCGCCGAACGACAAACCGCCTAACGCGGCTTCGCGCACGGCTTCGATGACTTCGGGGTGCGCGTGTCCGACAATCGCAGGGCCCCAAGAGCCGACGTAATCGGTGTAGCGCGTGCCGTTTTCGTCCCAAACATACGCGCCTTCGGCTTTTTTGATAAAGCGCGGTACGCCGCCAACGCTGCCGAATGCGCGGACGGGGGAATTCACGCCGCCGGGGATGATGGCTTTGGCGCGGTCGAATAAAATTTCGTTACGGTTCATATATATCCTTAAATTCCATCCTAAAAGCAGGTTTTAGGTTCTGAAATAGAAAAGCTATTTTATCATTTTTCAGGTTTCGCCAAGGATTTGCCTGCTTCTTTGCGGATGACGTCAACCGTATCCCTGATGACGGAACGCTCGTCTTTTTCCACTTTATGTGTAAAGCGGTAGTCCCGGACAACTCCCTCCCCGTCGTAATCCACACACCACTCCCAATGCCGCCGCTCCGATTTCATATAAATGAAATTGGTCGGCAGAAAATTATAAATCGGCAGGCTGACTTCATGATAGGCATAACAGCCGAAAGGATTGCGCTTCCCGAAACGTGCCTCTACCTCCGCCCGGGTCGTTTTGCCTTTAACAACCATTTGTGCGATTCCCTCTTCCGTCTGATCACGCAGGAACTGATGTTCCCTGTCGCCGAAATTGCTGGTACACGCACACAGCAGCAATGCCGCCCATACAACTGGTCTCATATACATCTCCGTCAAATCAAATCTTCATTATACAGCCATCCAGACCGGATAAATTCATATTAAAAACAATATTCTGTTTACAAAACCCACATCGTGCTATAATCCGCACCGATTTTCAGACGGCACCGTCATACCGTCTGAAATTTTTTCATTCCAACAACAATCAGCCCCGCAATTACGGCTGCCTGAGAAAGACACAAACCATGAAAAAAGTATTTATCCGCACCTTCGGCTGCCAGATGAACGAATACGACAGCGACAAAATGCTCGCCGTCCTCGCCGAAGAACACGGCGGCATCGAACAGGTTACCCAAGCCGACGAAGCCGACATCATCTTGTTCAACACCTGCTCCGTGCGCGAAAAAGCACAGGAAAAAGTGTTCTCCGACTTGGGGCGCGTGCGTCCGCTCAAAGAAAAAAACCCCGGCCTCATCATCGGCGTTGCCGGCTGCGTCGCCTCGCAAGAAGGCGAAAACATCATCAAACGCGCGCCTTATGTGGACGTCGTCTTCGGCCCGCAAACGCTGCACCGCCTGCCCAAAATGATTGTGGACAAAGAAACCACCGGCCTCTCGCAAATCGATATTTCCTTCCCCGAAATCGAGAAATTCGACCACCTGCCGCCTGCGCGCGTAGAAGGCGGTTCGGCATTCATTTCCATTATGGAAGGCTGTTCCAAATACTGCTCTTACTGCGTCGTCCCTTACACCCGCGGCGAAGAATTCTCCCGCCCGCTCAACGACGTATTGACCGAGATTGCCGGTTTGGCGCAACAAGGCGTTAAAGAAATCAACCTCTTAGGCCAAAACGTCAACGCCTATCGCGGCGAAATGGAAAACGGCGAAATCTGCGACTTTGCCACTTTGTTGCGCATTGTCCACGAAATCCCCGGTATCGAACGCCTGCGCTTTACCACCAGCCATCCGCGCGAATTTACCGACGCAATTATCGAGTGCTACCGCGACCTGCCCAAATTGGTTTCCCACCTGCACCTGCCGATTCAAAGCGGTTCCGACCGCGTATTGAGCGCGATGAAACGCGGCTACACCGCTTTGGAATACAAATCCATCATCCGCAAACTGCGCGCCATCCGCCCTGATTTATGCCTGAGCAGCGACTTTATCGTCGGCTTCCCGGGCGAGACCGAGCGCGAGTTCGAGCAAACCTTGAAACTGGTGAAAGACATTGCCTTCGACTTGAGCTTCGTCTTTATTTACAGTCCGCGCCCTGGCACGCCTGCCGCCAACCTGCACGACGACACACCGCATGAAGAAAAAGTGCGCCGCCTCGAAGCTTTGAACGAAGTCATCGAAGCCGAAACCGCGCGCATCAACCAAACCATGGTCGGCACGGTTCAACGCTGCTTGGTCGAAGGCATCTCCAAAAAAGACCCCGACCAACTGCAAGCCCGTACCGCCAACAACCGCGTCGTCAACTTTACCGGCACACCCGACATGATTAACCAAATGATCGATTTGGAAATCACCGAGGCCTACACCTTCTCCCTGCGCGGCAAAATTGTCGAAGCCTAAGTCTTCCCCACTGTAAAAATGCCGTCTGAAGCGTTTCAGACGGCATTTTTCACTTTGCAACAAACATCAGAACGTTTTATTAAACTCGACAAACGCCCGATTTTTCTCGTATTCGTTGAACACATCGTTACTCCACGTTTCGCGGTGCGACAGCGTCAGGCGCGGCGTGATGCCTTTGAAATGCAATGCCCGGTGCCAAAGGCTCAAGGATGTGTCCAATTCTTTATCCCTGCGCCTTTCCCCTTTAAAACCGCTGAAAAAGCCGGGTTTTTCATAATGCCGTTTCGCCGCGCCGAGGCGCAACAGCGAAGACAGACCGCTGCCGCCCCATTCCTGCCCCCAGGCAAAGCGCAGGCCGTAACGGTTGAAATTGTCGCCACGGTCGGCAGGGTTGCGCTCGCGGTAAAAATCCAAACCGCCCGTCCAATATTGGCGCGCATTCCGGTAAAACACCAGCGAATTGGAAATTTGCAAATGGGTATTGTCGGAACGCGCCCGGCGCGTATTCTTCAAACGCCCCCACTCCGCCGAAGACAGCGTTTGCCATTTCGGGGTTTGCCAACGGTTGAAATAAAGGCGTGCGCCGTTGGCGTAAGAATAAGCGTCGTTGCCGTAGGTGCGGCGTTCGTGGAACACTGCCAGCCCGACATCTTTACGCCGGTCGGCAAAACCGATGCCGCCGGAAACACCTGCCGTCATATCGTTGAATTTCTTATTCCCCGGATAAACCCTGCCGGACACGTCGCCGCCCGCCGTCGTGTACCAGCCGTTTTTCAGCGACCATTTTTTCTCCACGCCGAGCCGGTAATTGACCGCCGTGCCGTCCACCTGTTTCGGGAAAGTCCAGTTGCCGTACTGCTGCTGTTTCGGGGCTTGGTTGATATTGTGTTCGCGGGTAACGCTGAAACCGCCGTTTACCTTCCACGCATCGCGTTCGCGCAATGCCTTGCGGTACAGCTCGACCTGTTCCATAAGCTGCGGCGGCAGGTTTTCCGCCTTCAGGCGGTCGAACTGGTCTGCCGCCGCCTCGTTCTGCCTGTCTTCAAACAATGCCGCCGCCAAACGCATACGGACGGCGGGCGCGTCGGGTTGGGCGGCAATCAATTCCCGGTAATGGGAAATCGCTTCTTTCACCCTACCGTCTGCCTGCGCCAAAATCCCTTGTGCATAAAGTGCCAACATCTTATCCTGCTGCGCCTGTTGTAGGTAAATCGGCAAAATAACGCGGATACCGGCAATATTGTTTGAAACTACTGCGGAATACATCGCGCGGGACAGCAATTCGGGATTTTTCAGCAGGGTTTCGCCGTCAATCTGCAAAACTTTTCCTTTTTCCCGCACCTGCCCCGGTACCTTCTCCCTGTCGATCGGTTTGGCCTCCGCTTCATGAAGCCTGAACTCGGGACGGCTTCTCAAATCCGGTTCGCGCGGTGTTTCTTCGGCATATGCCGCGCTTGCCAATAAAGGCAGCAGCAGCATCCATCTGTTTCGTGCAGGCATAAATGTTTTCCCACAAAAATAAAAATAAAAAATAACCATTATCAACCGGCGGATTGTATCAGTTTTTTATGCTGCTGTTCCAAACCCTGCCGCCCGATGCCGCGACAATGCCGTCTGAAACACACAACCGTTTTCTTGTTATCAAACAAAAACCGCCCTGCCTGAAACGGCGGGCGGCTGATATCGGGAAACTTATCTGCCGAGCTGCTGACCGATATAGGTCATAATCAGTTCTTTTTTGTCCCAAAAAAACTTCTGCATTTTTTGTTCGGAATACAGTTTGCGTACCAGAGTGGGCAGACCGCTGTGGACGATGGCGGCGATTTCTTTGTTGCCTTCTTCTTCCTGCATTGCCGTCTGAAAATCCAAACCGCGGCTTTTCAGATATTCAGCAAGCCGGTTGCGGATGTGTGAATTGAGTTCGATGGATTTGAGCATTTTGCCTCCGTTTTGCGGTAAGGATTTATTTGATTTGTTTATCCGCCTTATTTTATCACGTTTCCCAAGCGGTTTGCCTGTACAATACCGCTTTTCGGCAGGGTGTGGGCGATGATGTTTTCTTGGTTCAAGCTGTTTCACTTGTTTTTTGTCATTTCGTGGTTTGCAGGGCTGTTTTACCTGCCGAGGATTTTCGTCAATATGGCGATGATTGATGCGCCGCGCGGCAATCCCGAGTATGTGCGCCTGTCGGGTATGGCGGTGCGGCTGTACCGTTTTATGTCGCCGTTGGGCTTCGGCGCGGTCGTGTTCGGCTCGGCGATACCGTTTGCCGCCGGTTGGTGGGGCAGCGGTTGGGTACATGTCAAACTGTGTTTGGGGTTGATGCTTTTGGCTTACCAGTTGTATTGCGGCGTGCTGCTGCGTCGTTTTCAGAATTACAACAATACTTTCTCACACCGCTGGTATCGCGTATTTAACGAAATCCCTGTACTGCTGATGATAGGTGCGCTTTACCTGGTTGTGTTCAAACCGTTTTGACGGAGTGCCTTATGACGGTAGAAATCGAACGCCGCTTTTTGATTGAAAACGACAAATGGCATCAATACGCCGATGAGCCGCTGCTCTTGAAACAGGCTTATCTTTCTGTCGAGAAAGAACGTACCGTCCGTGTCCGTATTGTCGGACAACGGGCGTGGCTGACACTGAAAGGCTATATTTCGGAACTCAGCCGCAGTGAGTTCGAATACGAAATCCCGCTTGCAGATGCGGAAAAGATGATGGAAACGATGTGCCCGTTTAAGATGGAAAAATGGCGTTATCCGGTCAGATGGGGCGGCAGCCTGTTTGAAATCGATGTTTTTCTTGGCGAAAACGCGCCTTTGGTCGTCGCAGAAATCGAGTTGCCCGACGAGAATGCCAATTTTGACCGTCCGGACTGGCTGGGACGGGAAATCACTTCGGACGGTATGTTTACCAATGCTTATTTGAGCAAACACCCGTTCTCAAGCTGGAAAAATGCCGTCTGAAACGGCTTCAGACGGCATTCCCCGACAACCATCGCAAATCCAAAGACAGCCTCTATATCCTTATTTCTGCTTTCTTTGTTCCATTATTCCCAATAAATCCCCATAACCTAAAATCTCGTCATTCCCGCGCAGGCGGGAATCCGGTTCTTTAAACTTCGGTTTTTTCCGATAAATTTCTTTAGCTTTTCGTTTCCGGATTCCCGCTTTTGCGGGAATGACGATGGAAAGATTGTTGTTATTTCGGATAAATTACCCTAACTTTAAAATCTCGGATTCCCATCTTCGGGGGAATAACAATATTTTCTATTTCAGCCCACCATTTGCGGGGGATTTTATAAAGAGTTTATATTTCAATATCTCAAATAATGCACAAAAGCATAGCTCGTGCCTTTGCTGCTGACACGGCGTTCCGTCCGCTCTGCTTCTTTCCAATGCGTCCGGTCTATTTCAGGGAAAAATGCATCTCCTTCCACCGACAAACCTACTTCGGTTATCCGCAAATCGGTCGCCAATGGCATCGCTTGTCCGTATATCTGCGCGCCGCCCATAATGACGGCTTCTTCCGCGCCGGCGCACAATGCCAATGCCGCCTCCAAACTTGCCGCCGTTTCCGCACCTGCCGCACAATAATCCGCCTGCCTGCTGATGACGATGTTCCTCCGTTCGGGCAGGGGTTTGACGGGCAGGGATTCCCACGTTTTCCGCCCCATAATGACGGGTTTGCCCAAGGTATAGGCTTTGAAAAATGCGAAATCTTCGGGGATGTGCCAAGGCATAGCATTGCCCGCCCCGATGCACAGGTTTTCCGCACACGCCGCAATTAGGGTTATTTTGAGCATATTTCCTCCACAAAAATGCCGTCTGAACGCTTCAGACGGCATTTTATGACATTCTGCGTCAAAAATCTCAACCGGCGCGCGCCATACGTTTTTTGTTTGCACCTGCCAACAATGCCAATAGTTCTTCAGTCGCGCCCCAACCGATACACGCATCGGTAATGCTCTTGCCGTACACTTCCGGCTTGTCCTGTCTGCCTTCGACCAAATGGCTTTCCACCATCACGCCCATGATATTGCTCCCGTCCTGTTCCAATTGGGCGGCAATATCTTGTGCCACTTCCATCTGCCGGGTGTAATCCTTGCGGCTGTTGGCGTGGCTGCAATCTATCATCAGCTTGTCGGTTACCCCTGCCGCACGCAGTTGTTCCGCCGCCTCGCTGACGTGTCCCGCATCATAATTCGGCTCTTTTCCGCCGCGCAAAATGACATGACAGTCAGGATTGCCGCCGGTATGGACAATGGCGGAATGTCCGGCCTTGGTTACAGACAAGAAATGATGCGAATGGCTCGCCGCACCGATTGCGTCGATGGCAATCTTCAAATTGCCGTCCGTACCGTTTTTAAAGCCGACGGGGCAGGACAGCCCGCTTGCCAATTCGCGGTGAACTTGGCTTTCGGTCGTCCGCGCGCCGATTGCCCCCCAAGAAATCAAGTCCGCATAATATTGCGGCGTAATCATATCCAAAAACTCGGTAGAGGCAGGCATACCCATATTGTTCAGCGACAACAACAGGCTGCGCGCCTGACGCAAACCGAAATTGATATCGAACGTACCGTCCAAATGCGGGTCGTTAATCAAACCTTTCCAACCCACCGTCGTCCTCGGCTTCTCGAAATAAACGCGCATCACAATCAAAAGCTCGTTTTCATACTGCTTGCGGAGTTTCAACAAACGCTCCGCATATTCCAACGCCGCTTTCGGATCGTGAATCGAACACGGCCCGATAATGACCAACAGCCGCTTGTCCCTGCCGTGAACCAAATCGGAAATTTCCTGACGGGTGCGGTGAACCAAGCCCGAAGCCTCTTTGGAAATCGGCAGCTCGTAAAGATGGGCAATCGGCGGCAACAACTCTTTAACTTCTTTAATCTTAATATCGTCTGTGGGGTAATGGTGTGTCATCTTGCATCTTTCCTGATGGGTTTTTATACGCGGCTTAGGTTACATCGTTTACCTTGCACAAACAAGTGCAACATATTACTACAAAGCTATTTTATTTCAAAATAACTGATATATCTTTTTTCATAGATTTTAAATTTCATATTTTTAATATTTTAGGAATTTTATTCCAAAGAAAAAGAAACAGATTGATAAAAACAATACCCACCATTCATTCGGACAAAACCGCACGGAACATCCGTTTTCCCATTTCCACGACAATCCGGTACAGAACACCCCGCTGCCGATTCCGCCTGCACATCCGGCAAAATTTCATACACAAGGAAAATGTTGAAAACAAAAAGAACTCATTGCTTGAAAAAAGATTTAATTGGAATGCGGGTATTTCCCACACTTTCTCCATTTATTTATCCTCATTATAAAAACATGAAAAAAATCCTGCTTGCACTCTCACTTGCAGCCGTGTCCGCCGTTACGGTAGCCGATATTCCCGAGTCTAACGGAAAAGGCGAATACAAAGTCTTTACCGGCTACTCTAAAGGCAAAGCCATCATCGGCGACAAGGAAAAACACCGTTACCAAGCATGAAAACCTTGCTTTGAAAGTCCATGGCGAAATCCGCCAAGATTTGGGGGACGGATGATCCCTGACCCCCTTGGCGGATGCATATACAGATTTGCGCGGCAAAACCAAAGTGATGACGACCCAGATGGGTGCTTCCCGCGATGTCAGCAAAAGCACCAAAGGTTGGAGTGTCGGTATCGGTCTGAATGTAGGCAAACAGTTCACCGACAGCGTCAGTCTCGAGTTTGATCCATACTACCGTCACAAAACAATCTGCAAATCCCGTGAGATTGTCTTGGACGGCGACAGAACCAAAATGGGCCGCTCCAAATCCAACGAGTACGACTTCCGCATAGCCGCAATGTTCTAAAACGCTTATGTGAATAGGAAGACTGCAGAATATTGCTGCCTTTTCCTGTTTGCTTTAAATAAACAGAAAATGCCGTCTGAAACCGATTTTCAGACGGCATTTGTCCCTTAAAACACGTTTTTTCAAGCGCGACCATACCAAACACCCACAGGTTGCCTTCCACCCTTCGTACAACCTTTGCTCCATCAAACATCCACTTCCTAAATACTGATGTATACTGATGTCTGCTTAGGTTGAATCGGCATTCGTACGATTACGGCACACCGCCTAATCTGTACCTGCGTCTGTTGCGCCCAATACCAAAGTCTACCTGAAAATCTCCCAAACTTTTCAGGTAGCCTTATCACGTTTTCAACTGCCGCCACACGCCCAAAGACTGCCTGAAACCCTTTTTCAGACGTTCTGCTCCGATACCCCCAACAAAACGCCGCCCGAACGCATGTTCAAACGGCATTTCCTTTGCGTCGATTCATTCC
>NZ_JAGTUI010000053.1:0-10046 GCF_018224585.1 Neisseria sp. Marseille-Q1983 | reverse complement strand
AAAGGAAGGGGCATCGGCTGCCGCCGGTGCTTTTTTGTTTGGAAGGGAAATGGCTGGAAAAAGACCTGCGCTATATCGGGGAATGAATCGACGCAAAGGAAATGCCGTTTGAACATGCGTTCGGGCGGCGTTTTTATAACAAAAACACTTCATGGCGGTTGGTTTTATGCCTGTCTAAGTTTTTGTGTCGTGCATACCTGAAGATTTCAGACGGCATCGGTTTATGCTGTCTGAAAAGTGTATTCCGTTTCAGTTTGTAAGCTATGGCAGTCTGTTTGTCTTGTGTTTTGCGCAATTGCCCTTATTTTGAGCCGTGATTTTATTTTGAATTAGATGAAAAAATGAGTAATCAAGATTTTTATGCGACGCTGGGTGTGGCAAGAACAGCTACCGATGATGAGATTAAAAAAGCCTACCGTAAATTGGCGATGAAATACCATCCCGACCGCAATCCTGACAATAAAGAGGCGGAAGAGAAGTTTAAAGAAGTACAAAAGGCGTATGAAACTTTGTCCGATAAAGAAAAGCGTGCTATGTATGATCAATATGGTCATGCGGCGTTTGAAGGCGGCGGACAGGGGGGCTTCGGAGGGTTTGGCGGATTTGGTGGTGCTCAAGGTTTTGACTTTGGGGATATTTTCAGCCAAATGTTTGGAGGCGGTTCGGGGCGTGCCCAGCCTGATTATCAGGGTGAGGATGTTCAAGTCGGTATCGAAATCACGCTTGAAGAAGCAGCAAAAGGCGTGAAGAAACGCATCAATATTCCGACTTATGAAGCGTGCGATGTCTGCAACGGCAGCGGCGCGAAACTCGGGACATCCCCTGAAACCTGTCCGACTTGTAAAGGCTCGGGTACGGTGCACATCCAGCAGGCGATTTTCCGTATGCAACAGACTTGTCCGACTTGTCATGGTGCAGGTAAGCATATTAAAGACCCTTGTATTAAATGTCATGGGGAAGGACGGAATAAAACCGGCAAGGCTGTAGAAGTCAATATTCCTGCAGGCATAGATGACGGACAACGTATCCGTTTGAGCGGGGAAGGCGAGCCGGGAAGGCATGGTGCGCCTGCAGGCGATTTGTATGTAACGGTGCGTATCAGGGCCCATAAGATTTTCCAACGCGACGGTCTGGATTTGCATTGCGAACTGCCGATTAGTTTTGCCACGGCTGCTTTGGGCGGGGAGTTAGAAGTGCCGACTTTGGACGGCAAGGTTAAGCTTACTATTCCAAAGGAAACCCAGACAGGCAGAAGGATGCGTGTGAAAGGTAAGGGTGTCAAATCGTTGCGCAGTAGTGCAATCGGTGATTTGTACTGCCATATTGTTGTTGAGACGCCTGTTAATTTGACCGACCGTCAAAAAGAGCTTTTGGAAGAGTTTGAGCGGATTTCTACCGGCTTGGAAAACCAAACGCCGCGCAAGAAATCGTTTTTAGACAAGCTGCGCGATTTGTTTGATTGATTTTAAGGTTCGGAAACAAGCAGCTGTATCGGGGAATCTCCCTGATACGGCTGTTTTTGCTTGTTTGGAAATAGTTTTTATTTTCAATGGGGTATGGGCAGGGTGGGATAACTGTTTTTAACCGTTCTTTTTAAAACTTGACATCATGGCGTGATGCCAACAATATGTGAACGTCTGTTGTCAAAGGAAGAATAATGAATAAATCTTTATCCGGTTCGGTAGAAGAATACCGCGAACTGACGCTCCGAGGCATGATACTCGGCGCATTGATTACTGTAATTTTTACTGCGTCCAACGTTTACCTTGGTTTGAAAGTCGGGCTGACCTTTGCCTCGTCGATTCCCGCAGCAGTGATTTCGATGGCGGTTTTAAAGTTTTTCAAAGGCAGCAATATTTTGGAAAACAACATGGTGCAGACCCAAGCCTCGGCTGCGGGTACGCTTTCAACCATCATCTTCGTCCTGCCCGGTTTGTTGATGGCGGGCTACTGGAGCGGTTTCCCGTTCTGGCAGACGACGCTTTTATGTATTGCCGGCGGGATTTTGGGGGTGATTTTCACCATTCCGTTGCGTTACGCGATGGTGGTGAAAAGCGATTTGCCTTATCCGGAAGGTGTGGCGGCTGCTGAAATTTTGAAAGTGGGCGGTCATGAAGAAGGGGATGACCGTCAGGGCGGCAGCGGCATCAAAGAGCTGGCGGCAGGCGGCGCGTTGGCGGGATTGATGAGCTTTTGCGCCGGAGGTCTGCGTGTGATTGCCGACAGCGCGAGTTATTGGTTTAAAAGCGGTACGGCAATTTTCCAACTGCCGATGGGCTTTTCACTGGCCTTGTTGGGCGCGGGCTATTTGGTCGGACTGACGGGCGGCATCGCTATCCTGTTGGGCATTTCGATTGCTTGGGGCATTGCCGTGCCGTATTTCTCCTCACACATTCCGCAACCTTCCGATATGGAAATGGCGGCGTTTGCGATGAAGCTGTGGAAGGAAAAAGTGCGTTTTATCGGTGCGGGAACCATAGGTATCGCGGCGGTTTGGACGCTTTTGATGCTGCTCAAGCCGATGGTGGAAGGCATGAAGATGTCGTTCAAGAGTTTTGGCGGCGGTGCGCCCGCTACAGAACGCGCTGAACAGGATTTGTCGCCTAAAGCCATGATTTTCTGGGTATTGTCTATGATGTTTATTCTAGGCGTGTCGTTTTACCACTTTATCGGCGATTCGCACATTACGGGCGGCATGGCTTGGCTTTTAGTGGTCGTTTGCACGCTTTTGGCTTCCGTCATCGGCTTTTTGGTCGCCGCCGCCTGCGGTTATATGGCGGGTTTGGTCGGCTCGTCTTCCAGCCCGATTTCCGGCGTGGGCATCGTTTCCATTGTTATCATTTCGCTGGTTTTATTGGTTGTGGGCGAATCAGGCGGTTTGATGGCGGATGAAGCCAACCGCAAATTCTTACTGGCGTTGACGCTTTTCTGCGGCTCGGCAGTAATCTGCGTGGCTTCGATTTCCAATGACAACCTGCAAGACTTGAAAACCGGCTACCTGCTCAAAGCCACGCCTTGGCGGCAGCAAGTCGCCCTGATTATCGGCTGTATCGTCGGTGCGCTGGTTATTTCGCCCGTGTTGGAACTGCTTTACGAAGCCTACGGCTTTACCGGCGCAATGCCGCGCGAAGGCATGGATGCGGCGCAGGCTTTGGCAGCCCCTCAAGCGACTTTGATGACGACCATCGCGTCGGGCATTTTCGCCCACAACCTTGAATGGGTCTACATCTTTACCGGCATCGCGATTGGCGCGGTATTAATCGTCGTCGATTTGGTGTTGAAAAAATCATCAGGCGGTAAACTTGCCCTGCCCGTCCTTGCGGTCGGTATGGGTATTTATCTGCCACCGTCCGTCAATATGCCCATCGTGGCAGGTGCGGTGTTGGCGGCGGTGTTGAAACACATCATCGGTAAAAAAGCGGAAAACCGTGAAGGCCGTCTGAAAAACGCCGAGCGCATCGGAACCTTGTTCTCCGCCGGCCTGATTGTCGGTGAAAGCCTGATTGGTGTGATTATGGCGTTTATTATTGCCTTCTCCGTGACCAACGGCGGCTCGGACGCGCCGCTTGCGTTGAATCTGGAAAACTGGGATGCCGCCGCCTCATGGCTGGGCTTGGCGTTCTTCGTTACCGGGATGTTTTTCTTTGCACAGCGCGTACTGAAGGCGGGTAGGTAGGCTGTTAGAAAAAATGCCGTCTGAAACGTTCAGACGGCATTTTTTATCGGGAAAGCGTAAGGCGGAGCTTTTCGGCTTGTGCCCACGTTTTGCCGGCAAGGTCTTTGGGCGAAAGCAGCGGCGCGGTTTGAAGCGGCCAGTCTATGCCTATTGCCGGGTCGTTCCATATTAAAACCTGTTCGGCTTCCGGCTTGTAATAGTCCGTGCATTTGTAGGTAAGTTCGGCCGTGTCGCTCAAAACGTAAAAACCGTGTGCGAAGCCTTCGGGCATCCAAAGCTGGTATTGGTTTTGTGCCGACAGGGTTGCGCCCGTCCATTTGCCGAAAGTCGGCGAACCTTCTCGCATATCGACGGCCACGTCGAACACTTCGCCGACAACTACGCGTACGAGTTTGCCTTGTGTGTTTTCGGTTTGGTAGTGCAGGCCGCGCAATACGCCTTTGCGTGATTGGGAATGGTTTTCCTGAACAAAAGTTCGGTTGGCAATATTTTCTTTGAACCACCCGTCGCGGAAGGTTTCCATAAAAAAACCGCGCCCGTCTGTGAAGACTTGCGGTTTTAAAATTTTTACGTCGGGGAGGGCGGTGTCGATGATGTTCATAAAGTCCTTTGGCGGTATCGTTACCGCTGTTTTTTGCGGTTTGATTTTTTATGCGCGCCGTGCGGCAGGTCGGTCAAGGTGCCGGCGCGGCACGGTTTGGATGCCGTCTGAAAGCCGTCGGGGCGTTCAGACGGCATTTATTTGCCAATCAGGTGCAGCAGGTATTGCCCGTAGGCGGTTTTTTCCAAAGGCTTTGCCCGTGTTTCCACATTTTTTTTCGTCAGCCAGCCGTTGCGCCAAGCGATTTCTTCCAGGCAGGCGATGTGCAGGTTTTGGATGTTTTGCACGGTTTGGACGAATGAAGCGGCTTCGTGCAGGCTCTCGTGGGTGCCGGTGTCCAACCACGCGAAACCGCGTCCTAAGATTTGGACGGAGAGCGAGCCGTCTTCCAAATACATTTGGTTGAGGTCGGAGATTTCCAATTCGCCGCGTGCGGACGGTTTGAGCTGTTTGGCGAACTCGACGGCGCGGTTGTCGTAGAAGTACAAGCCGGTTACCGCCCAATCGGATTTGGGCTGTTGCGGTTTCTCTTCGATAGACAGGGCGTTGAAATTTTCGTCAAATTCGACCACGCCGAAACGCTCGGGGTCTTTGACCTGATAACCGAATACGGTTGCACCGTGGGTCTTGGCGGCGGCCTGTTTCAATGTTTGCGTAAACGATTGACCGTAGAAAATATTGTCGCCCAAAACCAAGCAAACATTGTCGTTGCCGATAAATTCTTTGCCGATGATAAATGCCTGTGCCAAGCCGTCCGGACTGGGTTGCACGGCATAACTGATGGAAATGCCGAAATCGCTGCCGTCGCCGAGCAGGCGTTTGAAAGAGGCGTTGTCTTCGGGCGCGGTAATCACCAAAATATTGCGGATTCCTGCCAGCATCAATACGGACAGGGGATAGTAAATCATGGGCTTGTCGTACACGGGCAGCAGCTGTTTAGATACGCCGCGCGTAATCGGATATAGGCGTGTGCCGCTGCCGCCGGCAAGAATGATGCCTTTCATTTTTTTCTTTCTTCCTTTGCGATGGGTTTTCAGACGGCATTGCGTCGGAATGCCGTCTGAAAGCTATTTGCCCGTACCTAAGCGTTCCAAACGATAGTTGCCGTTCAATACGTTTTGCCACCAGGTTTTGTTGTCCAAATACCATTGCACTGTTTTGCGGATGCCGGACTCGAATGTTTCCTGCGGTTTCCAACCCAGCTCCCTGCCGATTTTGGCAGCGTCGATGGCGTAGCGTACGTCATGGCCGGGACGGTCTTGTACGAAAGTAATCAAATCTTCGTAACGCGCCACACCCGCCGGTTTTTCAGGAACAAGCTCTTCCAGCAGGGTGCAGATGGTTTTGACCACTTCGATATTGGTTTTTTCATTGTGTCCGCCGATATTGTAGGTTTCGCCGACAACACCTTCGGTAACAACCTGATACAGCGCGCGTGCGTGGTCTTCGACAAACAGCCAGTCGCGGATTTGCATACCGTCGCCGTACACGGGCAGCGGTTTGCCGTCGAGCGCGTTCAGAATCATCAGCGGAATGAGTTTTTCCGGGAAATGGTAAGGGCCGTAGTTGTTGGAGCAGTTGGTTACGATGGTCGGCAAGCCGTAAGTACGCAGCCATGCGCGGACGAGGTGGTCGCTGGATGCTTTGGAAGCAGAGTAGGGGCTGGACGGCGCGTATGGCGTGGTCTCGGTAAACAAATCGTCTGTGCCGTGCAAATCGCCATAGACTTCATCGGTAGAAATATGGTGGAAACGGAAGGCTTCGTGCTTTTCAGACGGCATTTGTTGCCAGTAGGCGCGGGCTGCTTCAAGCAGATTGAATGTGCCGACGATATTGGTTTGGATAAATTTGCCTGCCGAATCGATAGAGCGGTCGACATGACTTTCCGCTGCCAAGTGCATCACGGCATCAGGCCGGTATTGTGCGAACACGCGGTCGAGTTCGGCGCGGTCGCAGATATCCACTTGCTCAAAAGCATAGCGGGGATTGCCTGCTACCTCGGCCAAGGATTCCAAATTGCCGGCATAAGTCAGCTTATCGATATTGACGACAGCGTCCCGGGTGTTTCGGATAATATGGCGGACAACGGCAGAACCGATAAAGCCCGCGCCGCCGGTAACGAGGATGGTTTTTTTATTTGCGGTTTGCATTTAATCCCCATATCCATCGGGGTTGCGGCTGACCCAACGCCACGAATCTTCCATCATTTGTGCAAGGCTGCGTTTGGTTTCCCAACCTGTCTCTTGTTTGGTATGGGACGGGTCGGCAAAGGAACAAGCGAGGTCGCCGACGCGGCGGGGTTGGATTTGATAGGGAATATTTAAGCCGGATGCGGCCTCAAAGGCACGGATGATTTCCAAAACGGAATAGGCGCGCCCCGAACCCAAGTTGAACAAATGTACGCCGGAAAGGCCGCCTTTTGCCTTCATTGCCGCGATATGCCCTTCTGCCAAATCCATCACATGAATGTAGTCGCGCATTCCCGTACCGTCGGGGGTCGGATAATCGCCGCCGAATACCGACAGTTGCGGCAGCCTGCCCGAAGCCACTTGGCAGATATAGGGCAAAAGGTTGTTGGGAATACCGTTGGGTTGTTCGCCGATCAAACCGCTTTCGTGCGCGCCGATCGGGTTGAAATAGCGCAACAAAATCACGCTCCAACGCGGATCGGCCTTTTGGATGTCGGTTAACATCCGTTCCACCATCGCTTTGGACGCACCGTAAGGATTAGCGGTATCGCCCGGGCGCATATCTTCCGTATAGGGGACTTTTTCCGCATCGCCGTAAACGGTTGCCGACGAGCTGAATACGATTTTGAACACGCCCGCGCGCGCCATTTCTTCCGCCAGCACCAAGCTGCCGTAAACATTGTTGCCGTAATATTTCATCGGCTCGGCAACGCTTTCCCCCACAGCCTTCAAACCGGCAAAATGGATGACGGATTCGATTTCGTGTTCCGAAAAAATCTGCCTCAAAATCTGACAGTCGCGGATGTCGCCCTGATAAAACGGTATGTTTCTACCGGTAATTTGCCGAAGGCGCGGGAGGACGGCGGCAGACGAGTTGCACAGATTATCCAGAATCACGGCATCGTAACCGGATTGGACGAGCGAGACGGCGGTGTGCGAACCGATAAAGCCGGTGCCGCCGGTAATCAGGACGGTCATAAACATTCCTTTCAGATTGTATCGGGCAAAGTATATCAGTATTATCTTCATCTTTTCCAAACGATTACCCACATTGCGCCGCCGGCTGTCCGAGCGGCATAAAAAGGCAATTTATGAACATTACCCGAATCCTCTCCCAAGAACTCTCCGCCACTGCCGCGCAAATCACCGCCGCCATTGAGCTTTTGGACGACGGCGCGACCGTACCCTTTATCGCGCGTTACCGTAAAGAAGCCACGGGTGGGCTGGACGATACGCAGTTGCGGCAGCTTGCCGAGCGGCTGCAATACCTGCGCGAGTTGGAAGAGCGCAAAGCCGTTGTGTTAAAAAGCATTGAAGAGCAAGGCAAACTTTCAGACGGCCTCCGCGCACAAATCGAAGCCGCCGACAACAAAACCGCGCTGGAAGACCTGTATCTGCCCTACAAACCCAAACGCCGCACCAAAGCGCAAATCGCGCGCGAACACGGTTTGCAGCCGCTGGCGGACGTGTTGCTTGCCGAGCAGCCGCAGGATGTGGAAGCCGCCGCGCAGGGCTACCTGAACGAAAACGTCCCCGACACCAAAGCCGCATTGGACGGCGCGCGCGCGATTCTGATGGAACAGTTTGCCGAAGACGCGGAACTCATCGGCACGCTGCGTGATAAGTTGTGGAACGAAGCCGAAATCCACGCGCAAGTCGTTGGAGGCAAAGAAACCGAAGGCGAAAAGTTCAGCGATTATTTCGACCACCGCGAACCTATTCGTGCGATGCCCAGCCATCGTGCGCTGGCGGTTTTGCGCGGCCGCAACGAAGGCGTGTTGAACATCGCGCTCAAATATCAGCCCGACGACACGCCGATTACGCAGCAAAGCGAATACGAGCAAATCATCGCCCGCCGCTTCAAAGTTTCAGACGGCCACAAATGGCTGCGCGACACCGTGCGCCTGACTTGGCGCGCGAAAATCTTTTTGTCGTTGGAACTTGAAGCTCTCAATCGTTTGAAAGAAGCCGCCGACACCGACGCGATTACCGTGTTTGCCCGCAATCTCAAAGACTTGTTACTCGCCGCGCCCGCCGGACGGCTGACGACGCTGGGTCTCGACCCCGGCTACCGCAACGGTGTGAAATGCGCCGTGGTGGACGACACCGGCAAGCTGCTGGATACGGTCATCGTCTATTTGCATCAAGAAAACAATATGTTGGCAACGCTGTCGCGCCTGATTAAACAACACGGCGTGAAGCTCATCGCCATCGGCAACGGCACCGCCAGCCGTGAAACCGACAAAATCGCGGGCGAACTGGTGCGTGAAATGTCGAAAATGGGGCTGCATAAAATCGTCGTGTCCGAAGCCGGTGCATCGATTTATTCCGCGTCCGAACTGGCGGCGCGCGAGTTCCCCGACTTGGACGTTTCCCTGCGAGGCGCGGTGTCCATTGCCCGTAGGCTGCAAGACCCGCTCGCCGAGTTGGTCAAAATCGACCCCAAATCCATCGGCGTGGGCCAGTATCAGCACGACGTGAACCAAAACCGGCTCGCCAAATCGCTGGACGCGGTGGTCGAAGACTGCGTGAATGCCGTCGGCGTGGACGTGAACACCGCCTCCGCCCCGCTCTTGGCGCGAATTTCCGGTTTGAATCAAACCCTTGCCCAAAACATCGTCGCCTACCGCGATGAAAACGGCGCGTTCGACAGCCGCAAAAAATTGCTGAAAGTGCCGCGTTTGGGCGAAAAAACCTTCGAGCAGGCAGCGGGCTTTTTGCGGATTAACGGCGGCAAAGAGCCGCTGGACGCGAGCGCCGTCCACCCCGAAGCCTATCCCGTCGTCGCCAAAATGCTGGCGCAACAAGGCATTACCGCCGCCGAACTCATCGGCAACCGCGAGCGCGTGAAGCAAATCAAAGCGTCCGACTTCACTGACGAACGCTTCGGTCTGCCGACCATTCTGGACATCCTGTCCGAGCTGGAAAAACCCGGCCGCGACCCGCGCGGTGAGTTTCAGACGGCCTCCTTCGCCGAAGGCATCCACGAAATCAGCGACTTGCAAGTCGGCATGATACTCGAAGGCGTGGTCTCCAACGTCGCCAACTTCGGCGCGTTCGTGGACATCGGCGTCCATCAGGACGGCTTGGTGCACATCTCTGCCCTGTCCAACAAGTTTGTCCAAGACCCGCGTGAAGTCGTGAAAGCCGGCGACGTGGTGAAAGTGAAAGTACTGGAAGTCGATGCTGCGCGTAAACGCATCGCGTTGACCATGCGTTTGGATGACGAACCGGGCGGCGCAAAACATAAAATGCCGTCTGAAAACCGCAGCCGCGAACGGACAGCCGGCCGCAAACCCCAACGCAACGACCGCGCCCCAGCCAATTCGGCGATGGCGGATGCGTTTGCGAAGTTGAAGCGGTAAGTCCGACAGCAGGGATGTACAGTGACAGATGCAGTGGCGGATTTTGCCCCTGCTTTTTCTGTTGTTTCAAATATGTGTATTCCTATGATGCCGTCTGAAGACTGTTCAGACGGCATTTGATTTGGTTGTGGCAGTGGTGTGGCGGCAGGCGTATAGTTTCATAGTGGATTAACAAAAACCGGTACGGCGTTGCCTCGCCTTAGCTCAAAGAGAAC
>NZ_JAGTUI010000052.1:0-10124 GCF_018224585.1 Neisseria sp. Marseille-Q1983 | reverse complement strand
TAAATAGCTACCTTTCTAAAATTAAATATCAACACATCGTTAAAACACAGCCAAAAAAAAACCGAAACCGAACGGACTGGATTCCCGCCTGCGCGGGAATGACGGGTTTCGAGATTACAGTGTATCGAGAAGGAGGGGAAACGGTGGGAGTTGTGTAAAAAATGCCGTCTGAAGCCTTTCAGACGGCATTTGCGGAGACGGGGCGTTTAATACGGCAGGGCGTTGCGGGTGCGTATGCGGATGGCGCGGACGGGGACGGTTTCCGTCCGTACCTGCCGCTAACCCAAAGACACCATTTCAATCTGCTCCATCGTCCTGCCCAGAAAACGCTCGCCGATGGTTCTGAATTTCAAAGGAATATCGCTGACGTAAAAACGGTAGTCGGGATTGTTGTTGTCGGTATTGAGCAATCCTTCCTGAGCAAGGACGCGTGCGGTTTCTTCGGCAGTCGTAATCGCGGAATCGACCAGCGCGACATTGCCCGCCTCCCTGCCGATTAAGGGCTTGAGCAAGGGAAAGTGCGTGCAGCCCAACACCAGCGTATCGATGCCGTCTGCAAGCAATGGTTTGAGGTATTCGCATACGGTCAGGCGGGTAACTTCGTGTTCCAACCAACCTTCCTCCACCAAAGGGACGAGCAGCGGCGCGGCCTGCGTGCGGACGAGCGTGTCGGGGTTGTTCCTATGGATGGCGCGCGCATAGGCGTTGCTGTTAACTGTCGTATTAGTGGCGATAATGCCGATTTTGTTGTTGCGCGTGGTTGCTAGCGCGGCTTTCGCGCCGGCGGAAATCACGTCCAACACAGGCATATTGCCCGTCTTTTGACGGATTTTCTGCCCCGCCACCGCCGCAATCGTATTGCATGCGATAACCATCGCCTTAACATCGTGTTCCAATAAAAAATCGACAATCTGCATCGAGAAATTTTCGATGGTCGCCTTAGATTTCGTCCCGTAAGGCACGCGCGCCGTATCGCCGAAATAAATGATGTTTTCCATCGGCAACCGTTCCATCAGTGCGCGCACATTGGTCAAACCGCCGATTCCCGAGTCAAAAACGCCGATGGGTCGCTGCCTGCCGATATTTT
Source organism: Neisseria sp. Marseille-Q1983 (assembly GCF_018224585.1). NCBI lineage: Bacteria > Pseudomonadati > Pseudomonadota > Betaproteobacteria > Neisseriales > Neisseriaceae > Neisseria > Neisseria sp. Marseille-Q1983. The sequence goes on along the minus strand of NZ_JAGTUI010000052.1, from coordinate 9,037 downwards.
CCATCCTTTTTCCAATCCGTCCTAAACATACAATCCGCGTATTGTACACGCGCCGCTTTTTCTTGACAGCCGTTGCCGTCTGAAAGCAGGATGCGGATTTGGCTGTTATAATGTACGGCAATGCCGCCGGGCGCACGGTTTGCCGACCGCCTGCCCCTCCGATCCGCCACATAAAAGTTGTAAAGCCCCTATGCCTGATTTTCCTCCCGTTTCCCGATTCCTTGCCGACGAAGCCGCCACACTCGATTTGGGTGCGGCGTGGTCTTCCCGTTTAAACGCACCGCTGGTCATTTACCTCGAAGGGGATTTGGGTGCGGGCAAAACCACGCTGACACGCGGCATCCTGCGCGGATTGGGTCATCAGGGCGCAGTCAAAAGCCCGACCTACGCCATCGTCGAATCTTATCCGCTGGAACGTTTCACGCTGCATCATTTCGACCTCTACCGCTTCTCGTTCCCCGAAGAATGGGAAGACGCGGGGCTTGACGAACTGTTTGCCGCAAACAGCGTCTACCTGATCGAATGGCCGCAACAGGGCGGGGAATTTACGCCGCCCGCCGACATCACCGCAACATTGACACACGACGGCGGCGGCAGAAAATGCCTGCTGACCGCCCATACCGAACGAGGACGCGAAAGCCTGCCGCTATGACCAAACTGACACGAAGACAAATCATCCGCCGCACCGCCGGCACACTGTTCGCCCTAAGCCCCATCGCATCCGCCGTTGCCAAAACCGTGCGCGCACCACAATTCACCGCCGCACGGATATGGCCGTCGCACACCTACACCCGCCTGACGCTGGAAAGCACAACCGCGCTCAAATACCAGCACTTCGCGCTCGACAACCCGGGCAGGCTGGTCGTCGACATACAAAACGCAAACATCAATACCGTATTGCACGGACTGTCTCAGAAGGTTATGGCGGACGACCCCTTTATCCGCAGCATACGCGCGGGTCAGAACACGCCCGACACCGTCCGCCTCGTCATCGATTTGAAACAGCCTTCCTACGCGCAAGTTTTTTCCCTCCCCCCCGTCGGCGGCTTTAAAAACCGCCTCGTCGTCGATCTCTATCCGCAAGGGATGGATGCCGACGATCCGATGATGGCGCTGCTTAACGGCAGCCCGAACAAAACCCGGCGCGGCTCTCCGGAAGCCGACCTCGCCCAAAACACCACGCCCCAACCCGGGCGCGGCAGAAACGGGCGCAGGCCCATCATTATGATCGACCCCGGACACGGCGGCGAAGACCCCGGCGCCGTCAGCTCGGGCGGATTGCAGGAAAAACACGTCGTCCTCTCCATCGCCCGCGAAACCAAAAAACAATTGGAAGCCTTGGGTTACAACGTCTTTATGACGCGCAACGAAGACGTGTTCATCCCTTTGGGCGTGCGTGTCGCCAAAGGGCGCGCACGGCGGGCGGACGTATTCGTCTCCATCCACGCCGACGCTTTCACCAGCCCCTCCGCGCGCGGCACAGGGGTTTATATGCTGAACACCAAAGGCGCGACCAGCTCCGCCGCCAAATTTTTGGAACAGACGCAAAACAATGCCGACGCGGTCGGCGGCGTACCGACCAGCGGCAACCGCAATGTCGATACCGCCCTGCTCGATATGACGCAGACCGCCACGCTGCGCGACAGCCGCAAACTCGGCAAACTGGTGCTTGAAGAATTGGGCAGGCTCAACCATCTGCACAAAGGCAGGGTAGACGAAGCCAATTTCGCCGTTTTGCGCGCGCCCGATATGCCGTCTATCCTGGTCGAAACCGCCTTCCTGTCCAATCCTGCCGAAGAGAAGCTGCTGGGCAGCGAATCCTTCCGCCGGCAGTGCGCCCAATCCATTGCCTCGGGTGTCCAACGCTACCTCAATACATCCGTATTGAAGCGGGGTTGATTCCGAAAAATAAATGCCGTCTGAACATTTTTCAGACGGCATTTTTGTACACTTTCCTCAACGGTTCGATCCTTCCACCATATCAATCAGGAACAGGCGGCAGTCGATGTTGCCGTTATAAAGCGGGATTTTGCGTTTTGGCGACAGGCGCATGAATTTGGGCATTTCCCTGTCGCCGGTAAACATACCGACCCGCCAGCCGGCATAGTTTTTTTTCAACCACGTACCCAACTGCGGATAAAGCGCCTGCAAAGCGTGGACTTCCTCAAGGCGCACGCCGTAGGGCGGATTGGACACCATAATGCCGCCCACGCCGTTCGGACGGACGGATTGCGCGTCGGCAACGCTGAAGGAAACGATGTCGTCCACTTCGGCATTGTGTGCGTTGGCCAATGCCGTCTGAACGATGCGGCGGTCGCTGTCGCTGCCCGAAATCGGTGCAAAAGCGGGTTTGACCTGCGCTTCGGCACGGCGGCGCAAATCCGCCCACAGCGTTTTATCGAAATTTTGCAGTTTCTCAAAACCGAAACGGCGCATCATGCCCGGCGCGCGGCGGGCGGCAATCCAAGCGGCTTCGACGGCAATCGTGCCGCTACCGCAAAACGGATCCTGAAACGGCTGCGTGCCGTCGTAGCCTGCCGAGAGCAGCAGTCCGGCGGCAAGGTTTTCGCGCAGCGGGGCTTCGCCGGTATCCAAGCGGTAGCCGCGTTTGAACAGGGCTTCGCCCGAAGTGTCGATGAAGATTTCGACATTGCGTTCGTCCAAAAAGGCGTGGATGCGGACATCGGGCGCGGCTTTGTCCACGCTCGGACGTGCGTCGTAAATGTCGCGGAAAGCGTCGCAGACGGCATCTTTGACGGTCAGTCCGACAAATTGGATGCTCTTAACGTTGGCACGCTTTGCCTCGACTTTGACTTTGAACGTCTGCTGTAAAGTAAACCAATTAAACCAGTTGATGTTTTTGGCAAGTTTGTAGATGTCGCGCTCGGTGCGGTATGTACCTTTGGTCAGACGCAGCAGGATACGGCTGGCAGTACGCGAGTGCAGGTTGGCGGCGTAGGCCTGTTCCAATCCGCCCCGGCAGGAAACGCCGCCGTCAAACGCTTGGACATCGGTACAGCCGAGGCTTCCGAGTTCTTGAGATAAAACGGTTTCCAAGCCGCGCGGGCAGGTGGCGAAAAGTATATATAAAGTATTCATAGCGTATCCTTTCCGGACGGATGTTCCGGCAATGGCGGATTTAAAGGTTTATTCGGCGGTAAATGCCGTCTGAAATGTCCGGCTGCCGATTGTAATGTCCGCCGTAAAATCGCGCCTGCCTTCTACACAGAAGGGTAGGCGGATACGTGTTGCCCGCCAATCCCCTGACGGCTGCCGCTCAAGCGCATAGCGGTTGAACCCCATATCCATATTTTTCATACTGAAGCTGATGCTGACCTGTTCCGTGCCGGCGGGCGCGTGTTCGATATAAATATCAAACGGTTTTTTGGTTGAAACGGCGGCGGCGCGGACACGGCTTCCGTCCGGCAGCGTACAACCTTCGGTCAAATCGCATTGCACCTCCGCAACTTGCGGCTGCTGCGCCTGCCACCATTGCAACAACACGAGCTTGAAGGCGGCAAAGGCAAGCAGCAGCAATGCGGCAAACAATAATTTGCGGTTTTTATTCATGGTTCTCCCCTATTGTTTCGTCCCTTACCACCGCGTGCGCCCCCAATCCGAGCCACAGTTTCCCATAACGTGCGACCGTCTGTCCGTTTGCTGCAAGTACGAGCGGAACGGATACGCCGTGCCGCAGGGCTTCTGCCGCCTCTTGTGCCTGAACATCATTGCACACGCGCCACACGACAACATCCGCGCCCTTCTCCTGCGCCTGCCGCCATTGGATATGGGTTTCCACCTCCGCCCACACGCTTTGCCCTGTTCCGGCTGTTTCCGTCTGCCGCCAATCTGCGCCGACCAAAACGTTTGCATCGCGCGTGCCGGCCGGATCAAACGGAACGACGCGGTACGCGCCCATACTGTTCTCCCCGTACAAACCCGTTTTCAGGCTGCCGTACAAACGGCGCGGAACGGACAACGAACGCAAAAGCGCGCCGTTGGCAGGCAGCATAGGGGCAACGGTAAAATCGCCCGCCTTCTGCCAAGACCATTCCTGCCCTTCGCGGGATTGCGGTTCGCCCGTCCATTGGCCGGGGTTGACCCATAGGAATTTCAGGCAGACGCGGGCGTGTTCGTAGGAATGGATTTTGGTCAGCCAAGGCGTGGCGGCGAGGATGCGGATGCCGAGTTCTTCTTCAAACTCGCGTTGCAGGGCTTGGAAGTCGGTTTCGCCCGCTTCGACCTTGCCGCCGGCAAATTCCCAATATCCGGCATAGGGTTTGCCTTCGGGGCGGGAACTGAGCAGGTAGTCGCCGTCCCGGTTGAGCAGGATGCCGGCAACGACGCGGATAAGGGGGCGGGTGTCTCGGGTCATAGGAAAGATGGGAAAGGTTTTTCCGAACATTAGAAAAGGCCGGAGCGGTCAATCCGGCCCGGCGGCGGCTGCCTTATTTTTCGGCAACGGCAAACGCCAATACCGTATCGCCTTCATCCGCCATACTCAAATTAACGTGGCGTATGCCTTGTTCTTCCAGCCATTCGGAAAGGGAGGGGGCATAGAAAAATTCGGGTTTGCCCAATGCGTCGTGCCCGATGCCGATGTTGCGGAAGGAAACCGCGCCGCGTATGCCCGTGCCGACGGCTTTGGCGAAGGCTTCTTTGGCGGCAAAGCGTTTGGCAAGGTAGTTGACGGGTTTGCCCGCCTGAGGGAATTCAAGCAGCTCTTCGGGAGTGAGGATGCGCCCGGCAAACGCCTGTCCGAATTTTTTGTTTAAGCGGACGATGCGTTTGAGGGAAACGATGTCTGTGCCGATGCCGTAAATCATATTTGCGCTCCTTTGTCGTGAAATGCCGTCTGAAACGGTTTGCCTGCCTTACGGCAGCATTCTTGCACGGAACATGGTTTCTTTCATCTGGCGCACGGCCTCGGGCAATCCGAGGAAAAGTGCCTGCGAAATCAGCGAATGCCCGATGTTCAGCTCGCGGATGGCGAGAATTTGGGCGATGGGGGTAACGTTGTGTATGGTCAGTCCGTGTCCGGCATTGACGACCAAGCCCAAATCACCGGCAAAATGCGCGCCGTTTTGGATGCGCTCGAACTGCCTGATTTGTTCGGCGTGGCTGCGCGCATCGGCGTATGCGCCGGTGTGCAGCTCGACAACGGGCGCGCCGACATCATAGGCGGCTTGGATTTGCCTGTCGTCCGCATCGATAAACAAGGACACGCGTATGCCTGCGTCGGTCAGGATTTTGGTAAACTCGGCAATTTTGTCTTGTTGCGCCAACACGTCCAAACCGCCTTCGGTCGTGATTTCCTGACGTTTTTCAGGCACGATGCACACGTCTTCCGGCATCACTTTCAAAGCGTTTTCCAACATTTCTTCGGTCAGTGCCATTTCAAGGTTCAGGCGCGTGCGGATGGCGTTTTTGACGGCGGACACGTCCGCGTCTTTGATGTGGCGGCGGTCTTCGCGCAGGTGCATGGTAATCAAATCCGCACCGTGCGTTTCGGCAACCAGTGCCGCCTCCACGGGGCTGGGATAAGTCGTGCCGCGCGCGTTGCGGACGGTGGCGATGTGGTCGATGTTGACACCTAAAAGCATAATCTTTCCTTTTATTTCTGCCTTCAGACGGCATTTGAAGCCGTTCCGTCCGAAGTCGGGACGGTTTCCCGGGCGGTTTCTTTGCGGTCAAACTGCCGTATCTGTTCCAATACCTGCCGCGATTTCAGCCCCTCGGGCAACAGGTGGCGGATAAAAAGCCGTGTGATTTTCAATGCGTCCTGAAGGCTTTGCCCGCTGCCGAAGCTGCCCGCCCGCAAATCAATCAGGCTCTGCCCGGGGGCGACAACGCCGGCGGCGTGCGGCGGTACGGCAAATCCTTTTCCGACGGGGAAGACGGCTGTTTCCGGGCGGACAAGGTATGTGCCGCCTGCCGCAATCGTCCCGCCGTCCCCGTCGCGGTTCAAATCGGGGGCAACGCCCAACAGGTTCAGCAGCCGCCACTCGAAACGGCGCAAATCGGCAATATAGTTGACCTCACTGCACACCGCCTCCATCACTTTTGCCAACGCGTCGTATAACTCGGGCACCGGGTCTTCGCGGGCGGTCAGTTTCAACACCAACTCGTTCACATACAATCCGCCGAACAACGCCCTGCCCTGCGGCTGCCGCCAACCGCCGACCCATTCGGCGCGGTGTAGGGTTTTGAGTTCCTGACTGCCGTACCACGACACGCTGACGGGCACGAACGGCATCAATACGCCGCGCAGCTCGCTCTGCCTTTTGCGCGCGCTGCGCGCCAGCAAAGCCACACGCCCGTAACGGCGGCTGAATGCTTCAACCCACAGGCTGCTTTCGCGCCAAGGCGAAGATGCCAGCATAAAAACGGGTTCATGGTTGACTCGGTATTCGGACATAATCGTTGGGGAAATGCCGTCTGAACGCTGCCGCCGCTACAAAACGGCGGCCGGATACGAACCGATGATTTTGACGAACAAAGCGCGCCCGCCCAACTGTTTTAATGCCGTCTGAACCTTGTCATCCGTCCGGTGTCCCTCGATATCGATAAAGAACAGGTATTCCCACAAAACGGATTTGCTCGGACGGCTCTCAAACTTGGTCATGGAAATACCCGACTCAGTCAGCGGTTGCAGCAGCGAGGCAACCGCGCCTGCCCGGTTGGGTGCGGAAACGACCAGCGAGGTTTTGTCGCTGCCGCTTGCACCGGTTTCGTGATGACCCATCACCAAGAAGCGCGTGGTGTTGTTCGTCTCATCTTCGATGCACTCGGCAACGGGGCTGAGTCCGTAAATTTCCGCCGCAGTACGCCCGGCAATGGCGGCAACCGTACCGTCGTCCGATTCGGCAACCAGCCGCGCGGCTTCGGCATTGCTGGAGACCGCCACCCTCTCGGCGTTGGGCAGGTGTCTGCCCAGCCAGTCGTTGCACTGCGCCAACGCCTGCGCGTGGGAAAAGACTTTGGTGATGCCTTCGGTACTGCTGCTGTTTTTACGCAGAAGGTTGTGGTGTATGCGCAAGACAACTTCGCCGCAAGCCTGCAATGCGGTAACGGCAAGCAGGTCTAACGTGCGGCCGACCGAGCCTTCGGTCGAATTTTCCACGGGGGCGACCAGATAATCCGCCTGACGCGTTTCAACCTGTTTGAAGCAGTCGTCTATGGTCGGACACGCCATAGTGTGTGCGGCATGACCGAAATGCTTAATCGCCGCCTGTTGGGTAAACGTACCCTGCGGTCCCAGATAGGCGATGGTCAGCGGGCGTTCTACGGCGAGGCACTCGCTCATCACTTCCCTGAACAGGCGGGCGACGGATTCGTCGGGCAGCGGGCCTTTATTCAAATCCTGGATGCGGCGCAACACGGCAACCTCGCGCTCCGGACGGTATACCGCGCCCGTGCCTTTCAGTTCGCCGATGGCGTGTGCGTGTTGCGCGCGTTCGTTGAGCAGGCGCAGGATTTCCGCATCGATGGTGTCGATGGCGTTGCGGTGCGGGATGAGGAGTTCGTCGATAGTTTGGGACATAATTTCGCCTGAACGGTTGTTTGCCGTGCATTCTAACATCAAATGCCGTCTGAAGCGGTTTCAGACGGCATCGGTTTACAAGTATTCGCTTTTTTCGTTTTCCTTCCACGCCTTGCGCGAACAAAGCCACAGAAGCGCGATGCCGCAAGAGGTGGATGCCGCCATCGTTGCCGCCATCACGGTTGCCGAACCGTCGTGCAAGAAGGTCGCCGCCATACCCACGCCCGCGCCGATTAAGGATTGGAACACGCCCAACACGGCATTTGCGCTGCCGCCCTCCTCCTTAAAATAAGACATAAAACACGCCTGCGTGTTCGCGCCGACCAAGCCCTGCGTACCGACCGAAAGCATCACGCACGCGACCAGCAGCCAAAACGGGGGCAACCCGAAAAACAGCACGGCGGCGAGTTGGGACAGGTTGGCGGCAAACTGGACGACAATCCCCCACAGCAGGATGCTTTGCGGATGCGCGCCGGTTTTGAGCCGCCACGCGGTAATGCGGTTGAAAGACATCATCGTGATGATATTGAGCGCGAACACCCAGGCGTATTGGTGCGGCGTAACGCGGTAAAGCTGCCGGTACACAAAAGACGATTCGGTCAAAAAAGCAAACATCGAGCCGAAGCTGAATGCTTGAAAAAACAGATAACCCATCGCGGCACGGGTTTTCAATACGCGCTTGAACCGCCCCGCCACCAGCCCGAACACGTCCCGTCCGATTTTGCCGCCGGCGGTAGGTTTGGGCAGGAAATGCCGCACCAAACCGAGCAGCACCAGCGAATACGCCGCCAGAAAAACAAAAATCGCCTGCCAGCCGCCCAAACTCTGCAATACCGCGCCGGCCATAGGTGCAACCAGCGGCACAACCATCAGAATGATGCCGATAAGGGCAAACATCTGTGCGGCTTTCCGCCCCGAATAATAATCGCGCACCATCGCGCCGACGATGACCACAGTCATGCCCGCGCCGAATGCCTGCACGACGCGCAGATTGAGAAGCTGTTCGGCACTTGAGGCAAATGCGATGGCGGCAACGGCAAGGCAGTAAACGGTCAGACCCGCCAGCGCGACGGGTTTGCGCCCCTTGATGTCGGACACCGAACCGCCGACTACCTGTCCGAACGCCGTACCGAACATAAACACACTCAGGCTCTGTTCGATACGGTGGACATCCGCGCCCAGCGATTGCGCCATTTCGGGAATCGCCGGCAGGTAGGCATCGATGGAAAACGGCATCAGCGCGACCAGCATCGCCATCAGAACCGCCATCAGTTTTTCATTCATCTCAGGATAATGGGCAGAAGGCATAAATTCTCGTCCGATTCGCAAACAAACCGCCCGGCGGCGGAAAACACAATACGCGGAAACGGAAAATTTTAGCACACCGGCACAAGCAGGCGGCAACAAAAGCCACGGGCAAAACCGGACAGGCAGGAACGATATAGTGGATTAACAAAAATCAGGACAAGGCGACGAAGCCGCAGACAGTACAAA
>NZ_JAGTUI010000051.1:5622-10762 GCF_018224585.1 Neisseria sp. Marseille-Q1983 | reverse complement strand
CAAGTGAATCGGTTCCGTACTATTTGTACTGTCTGCGGCTTCGTCGCCTTGTCCTAATTTTTGTTAATCCACTATATGTGTCGTCCTGTGTGTTGAAACATCATTGCCCGTATCCTGAAATAGAAAAGAAAATGCCCGTTTTACGGTCTTCTTTCCGACAAAATGCCGTCTGAAACGGATTTCAGACGGCATGGTCGAAAATTATTGCGCGGCAAGCGGCTTGAGCAGCAAGGTTTCGCCGCTTTGCACAACTTTTTCAAGCAGGTCGATATTGGGATGCTTGCCGGGATGGGCGCGCGCGTCGGCAACGTGTTCGGCAAACCATATCAAACCCTGTTCTGCCGCTTCTTTGTCCAATTTTCCGTCAAAACGTTCTGCCAAAGCATTGTACAGCTTGAGCGAACCGAGCTTACCCTGAACGGCGGGAATGTGGTGAACCGTTTTGCCGTCGGCATCCTGAACGTCCAAACCGCCCAGATGGTCGATTGAAGGAAATGTGGCGAGATAGTCTTGGAAATTCATATCAAATCCGAAAATCAGTCAGTTAGCGCGTGCCGAAAATCTTGTCGCCCGCATCGCCCAAGCCGGGGATGATGTAGCCGTTCTCGTTCAAGTGGCTGTCGAGCGCGGCGGTGTAAATCGTAACGTCGGGATGCGCGTCGTTGACCGCCTTCACACCCTCGGGCGCGGCAACCAGCACCAGTGCCTTGATGTTTTTGCAGCCCTTGGCTTTCAACAGGTCGATAGTTGCCACCATCGAACCGCCCGTCGCCAGCATCGGGTCGATAATCAGGGCAGGACGTTCGTCCATGCTGTCCACGAATTTCTCGAAGTAGGAAACGGGTTTCAGCGTTTCCTCGTCGCGCTGCAGTCCGACTACGCTGATTTTGGCAGTCGGAATCAGGTCGAGTACGCCGTCAAGCATACCCAAACCTGCACGCAGGATGGGAACGACGGTCAATGTTTTGCCCTTGATGCGATCGCCTTCAATCTGACCGCACCATCCGTCGATAAGGTATTTTTCGATTTCAAAATCACGGCTTGCCTCGTATGCCATCAGGCGCGCCAGCTCGGTGGCAAGCGTCCGGAATTTGTAGGTGCTGCAATCTGCCTCCCTCATCAGGGTTAATTTGTGGCGGACGAGCGGATGGTTGATAACGTTAACGTTCATCGCGGTGTTCCAGTGTGATTTTGAGACGCGCCATTATACTTTTTTTTGATTTGCCGGAAAAGAAAATGCCGTCTGAAACACGTTCAGACGGCATTGCCTGCCGGATCAGGCTTTGAGCAGATTCTGCAGCTCGCCTGCCTCATACATCTCCGCCAGAATGTCCGAGCCGCCGACAAATTCGCCGTTCACATAAAGTTGGGGAATGGTCGGCCAGTCGCTGTATTCTTTAATACCTTGACGTACTTCGGGATTTTCCAATACGTTGACGGTAACGTAATCGGTGCAGCCTGCCGCGTTCAGGATTTGCACGGCGCGGGAAGAGAAACCGCATTGCGGAAACTGCTTCGTACCTTTCATAAACAATACGACGCGGTGTGTCGTTACTACTTCTTTGATTTGGTCGTGGATGGAAGCCATCGCTTATTCCTTTTGATAAAGTCGACAAAATTTGTCAGGTAGGGCGCATTATACGCAAAAGCGGAAACTTCCCACAACATCCGCCCTATTCCGCGCACGTTTCAAGGGAAAAAGGAAAACGCCCGTTTCCTTCAAATAACCGCCGCAAAGAATATTTCCCGCCGAATCCGTTTCCCCCGTCCTTTCCGCCGCAACTTTTAAAAACACATCGTGCGGCTTGCCGAAGCACGGCGTTGACATTTGTCAGCACGTCCGCATATCGGGCACTTTTTTAAACAGCCGGTAAAAGTTTTCCGTCGTATATGCCGCGACCTGCTCCAATGTTTGATTCCGCAATTTGGCAATATGTTCGGCGGTATGGCGCACAAAAGCCGGCTCGTTCTGCCTGCCGCGCTTGGGAACGGGGGCGAGGAACGGCGCATCGGTTTCCACCAAAATGCGGTCGTCCGGAACGTATTTCGCCGCCTCCTGAACCAAGGGTGCGTTTTTAAAGGTAACGATTCCTGAGAAAGAAATGTAAAGCCCCAAATCCATTGCCGCTCGGGCAAAACCGATGTCTTCGGAAAAACAGTGGATAACGCCCGAATTAACCCGGCATTCTTTCAGGATAGACAAGGTATCCGCCGCCGCATCGCGCGTATGGACGATAACGGGCAGTCCGATTTGATTGGCTGCTTCGATGTGGTCTGCAAAGCGTTTGTGCTGCCAAGACAAATCGCCTTTGCACCAGTAATAATCCAAGCCCGTCTCGCCTATGCCGACCACTTTCGGCGAGGCGGCTGCGGCAACCATTTCCGCAATGGAAAATTCTTCGGCTTCCTTGCTGTCGGGATGTACGCCTATGGTGCAGTAAATGTGTCCGTGCGCTTTGGCAATGGCGGACACTTCGGCAAAACTCTGCCTGCTGACGCTGATGGCGAGTGCCTGCCCCACGCCGTTTTCCTCCATATTGGACAAAACTTCGGGCAGGCGTTCTTTCAAACCTTCAAAATTAAGGTGGCAGTGAGAATCGATAATATGCATGGTGTTACATCGTAAACGTGGGTTTGTCGCTGCCGAGCACGCTGCCCAACTCGACTTCGATTTGGTCTTTGAGCTTCAGGCAGTTTTCGTGTTTTGTGAATGCCAGCCCCACCCCTTTGGGTTTGGAGGAAGTACGCGCAGGATTAATCCAGGCGACTTTGGTCGGCAGGAACAGTTTAGGGAAGTTGAGGATTTCTACGGCAAGCAGAATATCGTCCCCGATGGAAAATACATCGTCGGTCTGCACAAACAGACCGCCATGTTCCAAAAACGGCATATAGGAGCTGTACAGCAGATTCATGTCTTTCAGCTGCAACGACATCATTTTTGCCGGAATATTTTGTCCATCTGACATAATTTACCCGTTCTCTTTCTTCAATTCCAAATAATTGATGAGCAGATGCTCGATCTGCATTTTGACATTTAAAGTATGAAACCCGTAAGGGGCAAGCTGTTTGAGCATATCCTCCGCCGCAAATACATTGCGCGGGCGGAAGCCGGATGCCGTCTGAAGCAGCCTGTCTTCATAAGCAGGATAATAGACGGGTTTCATGTGTCGCAGGCACAATCCCAAATCGACCAGCCACTTCTGCATCCACCCGACAAATACGGCGAGCGGAAGTTTCTCCTTATCGAAAAGCGCGGCGTAATCCAAAATCTTCAACAACCTTGGTTCTGCCAAAATATCCAACAGTTTAATCCGCAACGCACGGACACCGTCCGCCTCATCAAACAGCGGCGCGCCCGAATGGAAAGCCAGACGTTCCTCAGGTTCCGCCACACCCCTTTCACGCAAATATGCCAATGCCTCTTCATGGGAAGGAGCGGGCAAAACCATCTTCCGGCAGCGACTTTTAATGGTCGGTAAAACCTTGTCCGCCGCGTGGCTGACCAGCAAAAAGACCACTTGTGGCGGCGGTTCTTCCAACACTTTCAACAAACTGTTGGCGGCTTGGACATTCATACTTTCCGCAGGATGAATCAGGATCACGCGCGAACCGCCCCGTACCGAAGTCAGGTACACATTATCGATGATTTCCCTGACGGCATCGATTTTGATCTGCAACAGTTTGCGTCCGTTTTCGGGTTCGTCCGCCAAGGGGGTGATTTCGTAAAAATCGGGATGACTTCCCTGCTCGAACAAATGGCAGGACGCGCATTCCCCGCAAGGCACATTGCCCGTCACGGGTTTTTCGCACAACAGCGCCTTCGCCGCAAAACGGGCAAACTCGGTCTTCCCCGTCCCCTTTTTGCCGGCAAACAGCCACGCATTGGGACGGCTCGTCCAATGCTCGGCAATCTGCCGCCATTGTTCCTGATGCCACGGATAAATCATGTCAAACTGCCCGTCCGGAAATCCATACCGCCATCAGAGCAGTTCCAAATCGGGGCCGGAACTTTGTGCCCGGCGGCTGCGCAACTGTACCGCCAAACGCAAATCGTGTGCGGAATCGGCATTTTTCAAGGCATCCTGCAAGGAAATCTCGCCTTTTTCATACAATTGGTAAAGGTGTTGGTCGAAGGTCTGCATACCCAAGGTGGTGGATTTCTTCATCACTTCTTTGATTTCATGGATGTTGCCGTTGTGAATCAACTCCGAAATCAGGGGCGAATTGAGCAGCACCTCGACTGCCGCCACCCTGCCCTTGCCGCCGTCTCGCGGAACGAGGCGTTGCGAAATAAACGCCTGAAGGTTGAGCGACAAATCCGTCAGCAATTGTTCGCGCCGCTCCTCGGGGAAGAAGTTGATGATACGGTCGAGTGCCTGATTGGTGCTGTTGGCGTGCAGCGTCGCCATACACAAATGCCCCGTTTCGGCAAAGGCGATGGCGTAGTCCATTGTTTCGCGGTCGCGGATTTCGCCGATCAGAATCACATCCGGCGCCTGACGCAGCGTGTTTTTCAACGCCGCCATCCAGTTTTCCGTATCCACGCCGACCTCGCGCTGGGTGATGATGCAGTTTTTGTGTTCGTGGACAAACTCGATCGGGTCTTCGATGGTGATGATGTGTCCGAACGAATTTTCATTGCGGTAGTCGATAAGCGAGGCAAGCGAAGTCGATTTGCCCGAGCCGGTGCCGCCGACAAAAATAACCAGCCCGCGTTTTTTCAGCGCGACATCCTTCAAGACAGGCGGCAGGTTCAGGCTTTCAAACTTGGGAATCTTGCTGGTAATCGCGCGGAATACCAACGCCGTCGCGCCGCGCTGTATCATCGCATTGACGCGGAAGCGGCTGGTGTCCGGCAGGCTGATGGCGAAGTTGCACTCGTTGGTCGATGAAAATTCTTCCGCCTGCTTCGCACTCATAATCGAAAAGGCGATTTCCATACATTTTTCCGCCGTCAGCGGTTCGTCCGTGATGCGGGTGATTTTGCCGTCCAACTTCATCGCGGGCGGGAAATGGGTCGTCACAAACAGGTCGGAACCTTTGTTTTTGTTCATATGGCGCAGCCATGCGAACAGTTCTTCCTTTGCAGTCATATTTTCATCGGTAAACATCCTCGTCCCCCAATTTTCAAACAATCTGT
>NZ_JAGTUI010000051.1:0-5523 GCF_018224585.1 Neisseria sp. Marseille-Q1983 | reverse complement strand
TGCAGTCATATTTTCATCGGTAAACATCCTCGTCCCCCAATTTTCAAACAATCTGTACCTTCCCATTCTACCAAAAACCCGCCATGCCGTCCGAACCGTTTCAGACGGCACGGACAAACCGCCCCCACTCAATCCTGCCGTGTTAGCGTGTATAATTCGGCATTCTATCCGAAATTCACAGCAGGTCAGCAATATGTCTTTGAAAACAGTAGCCGTTATCGGCGCAATGGAACAAGAAATCGAGCTTTTGCGCGAGATGATGGAAAATGTCAAAGCCGTCTCTTTCGGCAGATTTTCCGCCTATGAAGGCGAATTGGCGGGAAAACGCATGGTGCTTGCATTGAGCGGCATCGGCAAGGTCAACGCGGCGGTTGCAACGGCTTGGCTTATCCATCAATTCGCACCGGACTGCGTCATCAACACCGGCAGCGCGGGCGGTTTGGGCAAGGGTTTGAAAGTCGGCGACGTGGTGATTGGCACGGAAACCGCACACCACGATGTCGATGTAACCGCATTCGGCTATGCCTGGGGGCAAGTGCCGCAACTGCCGGCAAGGTTCGCTTCAGACGGCATATTGATTGAAACGGCAAAACGGGCGGCGCGGACGTTTGAAGGCGCGGCGGTAGAACAAGGGCTGATTGTCAGCGGCGACCGCTTCGTCCACAGCAGCGAAGGCGTGGCGGAAATCCGCAAGCACTTCCCCGAAGTCAAAGCAGTGGAAATGGAAGCGGCGGCGATTGCCCAAACCTGTCATCAGTTGGAAACGCCTTTCGTCATCATCCGCGCCGTTTCCGATTCGGCAGACGAAAAGGCAGACATCAGCTTTGACGAATTTTTGAAAACGGCGGCGGCAAGTTCTGCAAAAATGGTGGCAGAAATCGTCAAATCTTTATAAAACCTTTATCAAATCATGCCAAAACAGCGGTTTTCCGTTAGAATATCGGGCTATTTCCACGTTGCGCCCGATATTCGGACGTACCGCTGTTTGTTCAGACGGCATTTCTAAAACCCACTGTTCGACATTCAAAATAACTCTAATGAAAAATATCCGAAATTTCTCCATAATTGCCCACATCGACCACGGCAAATCGACGCTTGCCGACCGTTTTATCCAATACTGCGGCGGTTTGGATTTGCGCGAAATGAGTACGCAGGTACTCGATTCCATGGACATCGAAAAAGAGCGCGGCATTACCATTAAAGCGCAAACCGCCGCGCTCAACTACAAAGCACGCGACGGGCAGGTGTATCAACTCAACCTGATTGACACGCCGGGACACGTCGACTTCTCTTACGAAGTTTCCCGTTCGCTGTCCGCCTGCGAAGGCGCGCTTTTGGTCGTTGACGCGTCGCAGGGTGTGGAAGCGCAAACCGTGGCGAACTGTTACACCGCGATTGATTTGGGCGTTGAAGTCGTGCCTGTTTTGAACAAAATCGACCTGCCTGCCGCCGACCCCGAGCGCGTTGAACAGGAAATCGAAGACATCATCGGCATCGATGCGGTCGGTGCGGTACAGTGTTCCGCCAAAAGCGGTATCGGAGTGGAAGACGTTTTGGAAGAAATCGTTGCCAAAATCCCTGCGCCGACCGGCGACGAAAACGCGCCACTGCAAGCCGTGATTGTCGATTCGTGGTTTGACAATTACGTCGGCGTGGTCATGCTGATTCGAGTGAAAAACGGCACCATCAAACTGAAAGACAAAGTGCGCTTTATGAGCACCAAGGCGGAAACTCAGGTCGAGCAGCTGGGTGTATTCACGCCGAAATCGGTTCAAAAACAAGAACTCAAAGCCGGCGAAGTGGGCTTTTTGATTACCGGCGTAAAAGAATTGGGACAGGCAAAAGTCGGCGATACGGTTACACTGGTTGCCAACCCCGCCTCAGAGCCGCTGCCCGGCTTCCAAGAAGTACAAAGCCAAGTATTCGCGGGCCTTTATCCCGTGGAAAGCCACGACTACGAAGCTTTGCGTGATGCTTTGGAAAAATTGCAGCTGAACGATGCTTCATTGAAATTCGAGCCTGAAGTTTCTCAAGCATTAGGCTTCGGCTTCCGTTGCGGTTTCTTGGGTCTGTTGCACTTGGAAATCGTGCAGGAACGTTTGGAACGCGAGTTCGACATGGATTTGATTACCACCGCGCCGACGGTGGTTTACGAAGTCGTGTTGAAAAGCGGCGAGAAAATCGAAGTCGAAAACCCGTCCAAATTGCCCGACATCGGCAGCATCGAAACCATTCTCGAGCCGATTATTACCGCGACCATCCTTGTGCCGCAGGAATACGTCGGCAACGTCATGACTTTGTGTAACCAAAAGCGCGGCGTGCAGGTCAATATGCAGTACATGGGCCGCCAAGTGATGCTGACTTACGATTTGCCCATGAACGAAGTCGTCATGGACTTCTTTGACAAACTCAAATCCACTTCGCGCGGTTATGCTTCGTTGGACTACCATTTCAAAGAGTTCCAACCGTCTGATTTGATTAAGCTCGACATTATGGTTAACGGTGAAAAAGTCGATGCCTTGAGCCTGATTGTCCACCGTCAAAGCTCGGTTCACAGAGGCCGCGAGCTGGCATCGAAAATGCGCGAACTGATTCCGCGCCAAATGTTCGACATTGCCGTCCAAGCTGCCATCGGCAGCCAGATTATCGCCCGCGAAAACGTTAAAGCCCTGCGTAAAAACGTTTTGGCAAAATGTTACGGCGGCGATATTACGCGTAAGAAAAAACTGCTTGAAAAACAAAAAGCAGGTAAGCGCCGCATGAAACAAGTGGGCAACGTGGAAATCCCGCAAAGCGCGTTCTTGGCGATTTTGCAGGTAAGCGACAAATAATATTTCGGCACATAGGGCGGCGCGTCGGGAACACCCCTCAAACCGTCCTGATTTCAGGGGCACGCGCCCGCAAACAAATTTTGCAATTTGCCGCCTTAAAACGGTTGCACGGACAGGCGGGTTTTTAAGCATTAAGGAACAACAATGAACACAATGCTAATGTCGGGCGCGGCTGCCGCGCTGCTTGCCGGCATCATCCTTTATTTCAAAAGCGACAAGAAGCGGCAGGAAAACGGTGAATGGAGTTCCGGTCTCGAATACGCCTATATCCTGACGGCGGTCGGCGTGTTTGCCGCTTTGTCCCTGTTTATGAGCTTTACCGCCGTTTTCCTGATTTTCGTTGTATTGTGCGGTACGGCTTGGGGGGTATACAAATACCGCCTGAAGACTCATCCCGAAATCTCGGAAAGCAGCCACTTCGGCGATTATTTCGGCGGTTTCTTCCCTACCGTTTTGGTATTGTTCCTCATCCGGTCGTTTATTGCCGAACCGTTCCAAATTCCATCCAGCTCGATGCGCCCGGGCCTGATCAAGGGCGATTTCATTTTGGTCGGCAAATTTTCCTACGGCCTGCGCGTACCCGTTTTAAACAATGTATTCATCCCCACGGGCAAAATCGAACGGGGCGATGTGGTCGTTTTTAATTATCCTTTGCAACCGGAGATGACCTACATCAAGCGTATTGTCGGCATTCCGAGCGATGTGGTCGAATATCGGGATAAGATTTTGACGGTAAACGGCAAACCCACTTCCGACATTCCTGACGGCACATACCGTTATCCCGACGACACCGACCCTTCCGAAATCCACAACACGGATATGTTCCGCAGCGGTTTGGACGGCAAATCCTTCAATATTCTGAGAAAAGAAGGACAGCCTGCCGTTTCCCTGCCCGTATTGGGCAAATATACCTCCGATATTATGTCTGAAAACGGATATTCCATAGAGCAAAGCGGTTTGGAACACTGCCAATATGCCGACGACGGCAGCGGTTTCGTGTGCAAAGTTCCCGAAGGACGCTATTTCGCTATGGGCGACAACCGCGACAACAGTGCCGATTCGCGCTACTGGGGCTTTGTGGATGACAAGCTGGTTGTCGGCAAGGCAATGTTCATTTTGATGAACTTCGGCGATTTCGGCAGAGCCGGTACAGCAATCCGTTAAGCCGGAAAATTACGCCGGAACATCAAAAATGCCGTCCGAACCCTGTTTCAGACGGCATTTTTATCATCAAACGCCTTGTTTCCCTGCCGTCAGCCTCGGGGATAATATAGTGGATTAAATTTAATCCACTATATTTCCGTTTGTGTGGAAACCCATCCCATTGAATAAAGGGCATTTCGTCCGACTGACGGTGTGGGCGGCATATGGAAATACGGACATTATTTTAGTTGCATTGCCATTCCAGCGGAGGCGGCTTTTTTGATTCTGCCCGCCCCGATGCCGTCTGAAAGGGCTTCAGACGGCATTTTCTGCTCCGCGCCGTTGCCGGCGTGTTTGGTCTTGCCGGTTTTGACTGCCTGCCAGTTCAATCGTACGCAGTTTTGCCACGGCAGAAAATCTGATGCCGGACGGAGTCAAGGCTCGGACTGCTGTTTCAGCGAACCAAGGTAAATTGCCGAAAGCGTCAGCGCCACCCCTGCCCACTGCACGCCTTCAATCGGTTTGCCCAATCCGAAATAATCGATGAACAGGGCGGCAACCGGTTCGGACAAAAGCAGCAGCCCCGTCAGCGACAGCGAAAGCAGCGGAATCGCATAGGCAACCATCGCCCACGCGAAGCACTGCATCACCACGCCGTACACAAGCACCAAACCCGCATCTTTCCAAGTCGTCGGATAAAGCGCGCCACCGTCCATCAGCAATGCCGGAACAACCAGCGATACCGCGCCGCCCAAACTCAAAATCATCATTGAAGGGAAAAGTGCCACCGGCTCGACTTCATGAGTCTTGCGGACGAACACCATCGACAGGGCGAGCATCAGCCCGGACACCAAACCGCTGACGAATCCCCAAACCGCATTACCGTTGTAGCCGAATTCCGCACCGGCAATCATCGCCACGCCAGCAACTGCCGATATTAAGCCCGCCTTTTTCAGCCCGCTCAAACGTTCGTTAAAAAAGAAAACACCGATTGCCGACAAGAAAAAGATTTGCAGGCTGTTGAGCAGGGTGGAAATACCCGGCCCGACCGCGTGTATGCTTTCGTGCCACAACGCCAAATCGAAAGCAAGAAACACG
This sequence comes from Neisseria sp. Marseille-Q1983, assembly GCF_018224585.1. Classification (NCBI taxonomy): domain Bacteria; kingdom Pseudomonadati; phylum Pseudomonadota; class Betaproteobacteria; order Neisseriales; family Neisseriaceae; genus Neisseria; species Neisseria sp. Marseille-Q1983. The sequence goes on along the minus strand of NZ_JAGTUI010000051.1, from coordinate 451 downwards.
CCCGCCGTCATTGCATATCGGACGGTTTTCCTGTTTTTTGGGAATTTTTGCCCGAAAAACCGTGCTAAAAACCAAAATACGAACACCGAAATCAGCAACCGCCAAAATGCGATTGCATACGGGCCGACGGGGACGGATCTGACAATCAGGCTGCCCAGACCGAACACCACGCAACCCAGCACCAGCAATGGTGCGGCATATTTTTTTCCGTTACCGACCACAATATCCCCTCCCTTCCCCATACGGCTGCCGCGCCTACGGCAAAAATGCCGCCATTCCGAAAATATGCCGTCTGAAGCCCAAAGCCCCGGCTGCGCCCGGACAAACGGCTGACTTTACGGGCAGGCCGGCTATTTTCCGTTGGGGCAAAAAACCGTCCTGCCAGATAAAACCCGAATATAGTGGATTAACAAAAACCAGTACGGCGTTGCCTCGCCTTAGCTCAAAGAGA
>NZ_JAGTUI010000050.1:0-10870 GCF_018224585.1 Neisseria sp. Marseille-Q1983 | reverse complement strand
ATTTTGAGGGAGGGGGTGTTTGGGGCTTTGGGTTGGTGCGGGTGGATTGGTGGGCTGAAGCCCACCCTACGATATGCACCCTACGATATACTGGAATGACGGCTGTGGGGATTTCTGTTTTTTTCCGATGGATTCCTGTGGTTTTTCGGTTACTGGATTCCCGCGTTCGCGGGAATGACGGCTGTGGGGGTTTGTGTGGTTGTTGGCGGATTGGTGGGCTGAAGCCCACCCTACAGCCCAGCCTACCGGATTCCCGTTTTCACGGGAATGACGAAGTTTCAGACGGCATTGCCCTCCGTCATTCCCGCCTGCGTGGGAATGACGGTCGGGGTCAGCGGAAGAAATCGCCCACGCCGGGGGGGAGTCCTTGCGTGAATGCGCCCATTGTTTTGTTTGCGGTTTCTTCGGCTTTGCCACGGGCGGATTTGAGGGCGGCGAGGATGAGGTCTTCGAGCATTTCTTTGTCGTCGGCGGCTTCTTGAATCAAATCGGGGCTGATGTCGATTTTGCGTACTTCGTGCGCGCAGGTCATTGTGATTTTGACCAAGCCGTTGCCTGCTTCGCCTTCGATTTCGGTTTCGGCAAGTTTGGCTTGCGCTTTTTTCATATTTTCCTGCATTTGCTGCGCCTGTTTCATCAGGCCGCCTAATCCGGCTTTTCCGAACATACTGAATACTCCTGTTTGTGTTTGAATGAATGAGGGAAACGGCAATGCCGTCCGAAGGGTTCGGGCGGCATTATATCTGTTTATGGCCGGTTTGCCGCCAATTCCAGTGATTCGGGCTGCCATTGCGCGCCGAATGCTTGGAGGATTTTTTGTGCGGCGGGGTCGGCTTCGAGCAATGCTTGTGCTTTTTGCCTGTCTTCGGATTGGACGCGCTTGTCCTGCATTGCGGGGGTTTCTCTGCCGGCTTCGTCGTGCCAGTCTTGGGTTTGCAGGGTGAGTTGCAGCCCGTAGGCTTGGGCAAGGGTGTCGCGGATTTTGTCGAGGCGTTTTTTATCGGCGGTGGCGCGTGCTTCGGCGGTCATCGCCAAAACCATCAGACCGGTGTCGGGATGGTATTCCGTCCACGCGGAGTGTTGCGCCGGCATTTGCGCCGCGCCGAGTTTGCGGGCGAAATGCCGGACGATGGCTGCCCAGTTTTCGGTGGAAAATTCGGGCGGCGGGGCGGACGGTGTGTTGTTTCCGCCGATGCCGCCTGCTTCTGCTTCTTCGTCCGCGCCTCCGCCTGCGGTATCGGCAGGGGCGGCGTGTTCCCAATCCGGCGGCGGGATTTCTGCGCCGTTTTCTACGGGGTAGTCATTATCCGGAAAGCCGTAACCGTAGAAAGGTTCTGCAGGGGCTTCGTGTGCAAATGCTTCCGTTTCAACGGCTTCATCATTCGGTGTTGTCTGAATGGGGTTTTCAGACGGCACTTCGGACAAGGAAGCTCCGGTTTCGTTGTCGGCTGCTTCGTTCTTGGAAACTTGGTTTTCGGGCGGCGTTCCGGCTTCGGATGCCGTCTGAATGCTTTTTGCCGATGCTTGCGCCGTGCCGGCTGCGGCTTGGGCTTCGTCTGGCGCGTCTTCCCAAGGCGGAACATCGTTGTTTTCTTGATTGGAAACGGGTCCGGCAGTTTTGCCTTCAGACGGCATTGCCGCTGCGGATGCCGTCTGAACGGGTGTTTGGGCGGTTTCTGCTTCAGGGCGCGGTTGGGGCTTTTTTGCGGCGGTTTCCTTTTCGGCGGTTTGTGCCGATGGGGATTGAAGTTCGGTATTTTCAATCACGGCGTTTGCATCACACGAAGCTGCCGCCAAGGGCGCAAACGCCAGCATACGCAGCAGGGTCATCATAAAGCCGGCGTATTCGTCGGGGGCGAGGCTTAGGTCGCGTTTGCCGTGGACGGCGATTTGGTAGTAAAGCTGGATTTGTTCGCCGCTTATGGTTTGGGCGAGGCGGTGCAAAATATCGGAATCGGGGTCGTCGTGCGCCAAGGCGGAGGGGACTGCCTGTATCAGGGCGAGGTGTTGCAGCAGTATGGCAAGTTCGCCCAAGGCGTTGTCAAAGCCGACGGCACACGCCGCCATTTCCTGCGCTTTGGCGGTCAGGGCTGCGCCGTCTTGATTGACGATGCCTGTCAGCAGTTCGTAAAGGTATTGTTTGTCGACCGCGCCGATCATTTGGCGGACATCGTTTTCGGCAACTTTGCCCGAACCTAGGGCGATGGCTTGGTCGAGCAGGCTCAAGGCATCGCGCATCGATCCGGCGGCGGCGCGTCCCAAAAGTTGCAGGGCGGCGGGTTCGTAGGCGATTTTTTCGCTGTCGAGGACGTGGGCGAGGTGGTCGGCAACCTGCTGCGCGGTCATATTGCGTAAGACGAATTGCAGGCAGCGGCTCAAGACGGTAACGGGAACTTTATGCGGATCGGTGGTGGCGAGGATGAATTTGACGTGTTCGGGCGGCTCTTCCAGCGTTTTGAGCATAGCGTTGAACGCGCTTTTGGAAAGCATATGCACTTCGTCGATGATATAGACTTTGTATTTGCCGGCAGTCGGCGCGTATTGGGCGTTTTCCAAGACTTCGCGGATGTTGTCGATGCCTGTGTTGGAGGCGGCATCGATTTCCAGCAGATCGACGTAGCGTCCGGCATCAATCTGCGTACAGCTTTCGCATACGCCGCAAGGTTCGCCGTGTTGCGCGTTTTCGCAGTTGAGGCTTTTGGCAAGGATGCGGGCGATGGTGGTTTTGCCCACGCCGCGCGTACCGGTCAGCAGGTAGGCGTGATGCAGCCTGCCTTCGTCCAAGGCATTTTGCAGGGCTTTGACGACGTGTTCCTGACCGACTAGGTCGGAAAAGGTTTTGGGCCGCCATTTTCGGGCGAGAACTTGATAGGCCATGTTTTTCTCTTGGTTTCGGTCGTGATGTTTCTGTCGGTGCTTCGGAGTGCCGTCTGAACGGCGGCTTCGGGCGGCGTATTCTAGCACTTTCGGTTTATTGTCCGCGCAAGAACAGTGCATCCAATTCTTTTAAAGTCAGTTTGACCCATGTCGGACGGCCGTGGTTGCATTGGTTGCTGCGCGGCGTGTTTTCCATATCGCGCAGGAGCGCATTCATTTCCGGCAGCGTAAGCTGGCGGCCGGCGCGGACTGAGCCGTGGCAGGACATGGTGGCGAGGATGTGGTTTTCATGTTCTTCGATGGTTTGGCTGCTGCCGACTTGGGCGAGTTCGCCCAATACATCTTTGGCCAGCGAAACGACGTCGGCTTTGCCGAGCATGGCGGGAACTGCACGGACAGCAAGGGTATTGCCGCCCATGTCGGACAATTCCAGCCCGAAGCCTGCCAGCGTTTCGGCATGATCGGCAAGGGCGGCGCATTCTTCGTGGGACGCGGCAAAGGTTACGGGAATAAGCAGGCGCTGGCTTTGCAGATTGCCGTTTTCTTGACGTTGGCGTTTCATTTTTTCGTAGTTGACGCGTTCGGCGGCGGCGTGCATATCGATGAGCAACAGGCTGTCTTCGGCTTGGGCAAGAATGTAGATGCCAAGTAATTGGGCAATGGCAAAACCGAGCGGCGGCAGTTCGGATTGGGACGGGATGCCGTCTGAAAGCGGCGTATCTGTTTGGGGAGCAGGCGTTTCAGACGGCATATTGCCGAAACGTGCCTGCTCGAATCGGCTTAACTCAAGGTCGATGTCGTCGGTTTTTTTGTAGAGTTCGGCATAAGTATTCATTGCCGTGCGGCTTTCGCGCAGGGACAGGCTGTGTTGTTGCGGCGCACGCGCGGCTTGGTAAGGCATAGGCGCGGTTTTGCCTGACGAACCGAAGGCATTACGTATATCGGGTTTGTTGCCCGTCGGGTAGTCGGATGCGCGATCAAACAGATTTTCGCTGTCGTTTTCAGACGGCATTGGTGCAGGCGTAACGCCGGTAATGTCATGCAGCACTTCGCCTGCGTTGCTGACGCTTTCGGTCAGGTTGGCGCGTGTGTCGGCAAGGGCTTTGTTGAGCGTGTGGAACACGAGTTGGTGTACCTGCTGGCTGTCGCGGAAGCGGATTTCGGTTTTGGTCGGGTGGACGTTGACATCCACGGCTTCGGGCGGCAGGTCGAGGAAGAGGACGAAAGCAGGGGTGAGGGCGTTGTGCAAAACGTCGCGGTATGCCTGCTTGACGGCGTGGAGCATCACTTTGTCGCGCACGAAGCGATGGTTGACGAAGCAGTATTGTTTGTCGGTTTTGCCTTTGGCAAAAGTCGGTTTGGCAATCGCGCCATAGAGCCGTAATGCGCCGCTGCCGCTGTCGATTTCTAGGGATGCCGTCTGAAAGTCTTTGCCGACGATGGCGGCGATGCGTTCGTGCAGGCTTTGGGTCGGGAGTTTGAACACTTGTTTGCCGTCGCGTTTGAGCGAGAAGGCAATGTGCGGATGCGCCAGCGCGAGGCGTTCGAGCATAGTGGCGCAGTGGGCGTATTCTGTATTTTCGGATTTGAGGAACTTGCGCCGCGCGGGGGTATTGAAGAAGAGTTCGGCGGCTTCGATGGTGGTGCCGACGGGGTGGGCGGCGGCGGCGGGGCTGCTGAGTTTGCCGTCTTCGGCTTTGACTTGGGTCGCGTGCGAACTGTCTTCTTGACGGCTGGTCAGGGTCAGGCGGCTGACGGAGGCGATGCTTGCCAAGCCTTCGCCGCGAAAGCCCATACTGGCGACGTGTTCCAAATCGTTTAAGGTTTTGATTTTGCTGGTAGCGTGTCGGTGGAGCGCAAGCTCGATGTCGTCCGGATGGATACCGCTGCCGTTGTCGCTGACGCGAATCAGGCGGATGCCGCCGCCCGCCAGCTCGACATCAATCGCTGTTGCGCCTGCATCGATACTGTTTTCAACGATTTCTTTCAAGGCGTTGGCAGGGCGTTCGACTACTTCGCCGGCGGCGATTTGGTTGACAAGATGGTCGGGCAGGGCGGCAATGCGTGGCATAAGATAGGCTTCCGTTGCAAAAAACGTCTTATTCTATAATAAAACCCCTTATCTTTCTGCCCGTATTCTTGATAAAAGCCGTTTATCCCGTTTGGAAAATACCAGTATAATCACGCCATATTCCGTAAAATTGGAGCACAAAGATGTATCACTACCAATCCGATGCCACACAATTCCTCAACCGCCTGATTGAAGAAAAACCTGAGTTGGAACAGCAGCGTTTGGAAAACAGGGGGCTTTTGTGGGATGTCGAACTTAGTTCCGAAGAACAGGAAAACTTCGAGGCGGCAAAAGTAGCGAAAAAACCTTATACCTATTACCAAGACTGAACCCGCCGAAATGACGACCAATCTGTCCAATGTCGCATCGGACCTGCAAAACTATTTAAACGCCATCGGCGAACCCGAACATTCCGTTTTGACGCGGCTGCGTGAGAAGACGGGGCATCACCGTATGGGCAAAATGGCGATTGCGCGCGAACAGGCGGCGGTTTTGGTTTGGCTGGCAAAGCTGATTCGCGCGGAAAAATATCTGGAAATCGGCGTGTTTACCGGATACAGCAGCACCGCGCTTGCATTGGCGTTGCCAGAACACGGGCGGATTACCGCCTGCGACATCAATGTAACCTTTACCGATACGGCGCGTCAGGTTTGGAACGAGGCCGGTGTAGCACATAAAATTAGCCTGCACCTGCAACCCGCATTGCTGACATTGGATGATTTGATTGCACAGGGTGAAGCCGGAAGCTACGATTTGGCACTGATAGACGCAGACAAACCGCCCACGCCGCAATATTTCGAGCGTTGCCTCAAACTCGTCCGGCAAGGCGGCATCATCGCCATTGACAATATTTTGTTGAACGGAAGGGTGATGAGCGAAGCGGCTTTTGATGCGCCGCCCAGTGTCAAAATTCTCAAAGATTTCAATCAAAACCTGCCGAACGATACGCGGATTGTCCCCATCACCCTGCCCGTCGGCGACGGTTTGACCCTGCTTCTGAAAAAATAATGAAGACCAAATTACCGCTTTTTATCATTTGGCTGTCTGTGTCCGCCTCCTGTGCTTCCGTTTCACCCGTTCCGGCAGGCGGCCAAACCGAAATGCCGACACGGGAAAATGCTTCAGACGGCATTCCCTATCCCGTTCCGACCTTGCAAGACCGTTTGGACTATCTGGAAAACAGGATTATTCGCCTGTCGAACGAAGTGGAAACCTTAAACGGCAAAGTCAAAGCACTGGAACACGCAAAAACACATTCTTCCGGCAGGACACCCGTCCAAAAACTCGACGACCGCAAGTTGAAAGAGCATTACCTCAATACCGAAGGCGGCAGCGCATCTGCACATACCGTCGAAACTGCACAAAACCTCTACAATCAGGCACTCAAACACTATCAAAACGGCAGGTTCGCCGCCGCAGCCGCCTTATTGAAGGGGGCGGACGGCGGAGACGGCGGCAGCATCGCGCAACGCAGTATGTACCTGTTGCTGCAAAGCAGGGCGCGTATGGGGAACTGCGAATCCGTCATCGAAATCGGAGGGCGTTACGCCAACCGTTTCAAAGACAGCCCAACCGCGCCCGAAGCCATATTCAAAATCGGCGAATGCCAATACAGGCTGCAGCAAAAAGACATTGCAAGGGCGACTTGGCGCAGCCTGATACAGGCTTACCCGGGCAGCCCGGCGGCAAAACGCGCCGCCGCTGCCGTACGCAAACGATAGTTTTTTCCGTTTTTCCGCTTTTTACCCCATCCCCACCAAGGAGAGATTTATGATTCAAGTCGGCATCATCATGGGCAGCAACAGCGATTGGCCCGTTATGCGGCAGGCAGCGCAGTTTCTTGAAGAGTTCGGCGTAGAATATGAGGCGCGCGTCGTTTCCGCACACCGCACTCCGGATTTAATGTTCCAATACGCTGAAACCGCACGGGCGCGCGGCATCAAAGCCATCATCGCCGGCGCGGGCGGCGCGGCGCATTTACCCGGTATGGTTGCTGCCAAGACCACCGTCCCCGTTTTGGGCGTACCCGTCCCCAGTAAATACCTGCGCGGCGAAGATTCGCTTTTATCGATTGTACAAATGCCCAAAGGCGTACCCGTCGCCACATTCGCCATCGGCGAGGCAGGCGCGGCCAATGCGGCATTGTTCGCCGTTTCCATGCTCGCCAATGAAAATCCCGAACTGGCGCAAAAACTGGCAGACTTTCGAGCCAAACAGGAACAGGCTGTTTTGAATATGGAATTGGAACAGATTTAAAACCCGCTGTCCGCGAATACACAAATGCCGTCTGAAGCCCTATTTCGGGTTTCAGACGGCATTTTTCCATCCTATTCCGCTGTTTCGGTCAGCGATGAGAACACTTTAAAATAAGTCGGGAAGGTTTTATGGGTGCATTTCGGGTCGTTGATGACGACGGGTACGCCCAATAGAGAAACCAGCGAGAAACACATCGCCATACGGTGGTCGTCGTAAGTGTCGATGACAGCGTCGGGCGTCAGCGTTTCGGGCGGGGTGATATGAATCGCTTCGGCTTCTTCAACGACTTTTGCACCGAGTTTGCGCAACTCATTTGCCATCGCGGCGATGCGGTCGGTCTCTTTGACGCGCCATGAACCGATATTGCGCAGCGTGCAGGTTTGTCCTGTGGCAAGCGCGACGATGGCGAGGGTCATGGCGGCATCGGGGATATGGTTCGCATCCAAATCAAAGGCTTGGACAGCACGTTCCTTCGGGCGTGAAACTTCGACGAAGTTTTCGCCCCAAACCACGTCCGCCCCGATTTTTTCCAGCTCGCGGGCAAAGGCGACATCGCCCTGTATGCTGTTTGCGCCGATACCGATAACACAGACGGGCGTGGCGGCAATCAAACCGGCTGCGAGGAAGTAGGACGCGCTGGAGGCATCGCCTTCGACGTGCAAGTGTTCGGGCGCGTGGTAGTGCGCATCGGCGGGAATTTTGAAAACGCGGTAGCCTTCATTGGCAACCTGTACGCCGAATTGCGCCATCAGTTTTAAAGTAATGTCGATATAGGGCTTGGAAATCAACTCGCCGACCATACGGATTTCAAATGCCTGTCCGGTCAGCGGCAACGCCATTAAAAGGGCGGTCAGAAACTGGCTGGACACATTGCCTTTAATCGGAATCACGCGTTCGCCGTTGTCTTGGCGTTCGCCGATATGAAGCGGCGGATAGTGTTCGTTGCCGAGATATTCGACATCGGCGCCGGCAATCCGCAGTGCATCGACCAAATCGCCGATGGGGCGTTCGTGCATACGAGGCACGCCGTGCAGGCGATAATCGCCGCCCAAAACGGCAAGCACGGCGGTTAACGGGCGGAACGCCGTGCCCGCATTGCCCAAAAACAAATCGGCAGTCCGATTGGGGAAACGCCCGCCTGTGCCGTGTACTTTCAGACGGTCTTCGGTAAGATATTCGATTTCAACGCCGAGTTTATCGAGTGCTTCGAGCATACGGTCGGTATCGTCGGATTTGAGCAGGGAATAGATTTCGCAAGTATTGTCGGACAGGGCGGCGAGCAGCAGGGTGCGGTTGCTGATGCTTTTGGAGCCGGGCAGGGCGACGGTGGAAGGTTTGAGACGGGCGGCGGGGAGGCGGAGGGATTCGGTCATGGCAAAACGTAAAACGTAAAACAGAAATAGGAAAGCAGCCATTATACTGAATACGGATGCCGTCTGAAAAACCGGGATACCGGCATTTTTAAGCCGGAAACCGGGAAACTTGGTTTTTTGTGCCGAAAAATTATTATTTGTGAATTTTTTGTTTCTAAAATTTTTTTACCGGCATATTTTCGGCTTTTGTTGCGGACAAGTGGCGTTTGCGGACGGTACGGCACGATTGCCAATTTCATAGAATTTGGTAGAATAGTCGCTGTTCAACGATAGACAAGCCGCCGATTTTCCGGGCGGCTTGTGTTTTTATTTTAATATCCGAACACACAAAGCAAGACGGTACGCGGTATGTTTGCTGCCGCAAACCGGTGTGCCGGAACATGGAGAATACGATTTTATGCAAAAAATCCCCCTGACCGTACGCGGTGCGGAATTGCTGAAACAGGAATTGCAGCAGCTTAAAAGCGTGGCACGCCCCGAAGTGATCGAAGCGATTGCCGAAGCCAGATCGCACGGCGATTTGTCCGAAAACGCCGAATACGAAGCCGCCAAAGAACGCCAAGGTTTTATCGAGGGCCGCATTTCCGAGTTGGAACACAAACTTTCCGTTGCCCATATTATTAATCCGACCGAAATCCATGCCGAAGGAAAAATCGTGTTCGGTACGACGGTTACGTTGGAAGATTTGGAAACGGAAGAACACGTTACCTATCAAATTGTCGGCGAAGACGAAGCGGATATCAAACAGGGCAAAATCTATGTCGGCTCTCCGATTGCACGCGCCCTAATCGGCAAGGAAGAAGGAGATACGGCGGAAGTTCAGGCTCCGGGCGGCGTACGCGAATACGACATTATCGAAGTTCAATATATTTGATTCGGCGGTAAAATGCGGTCTGAAGGCCGACCTTCGGTTTCAGACGGCATTTTCCATGCGGCTCCCCCTTTTCACGTTTAGGTTAAACATGCTATATTTCCGAACCTTTTAAACTGTTTTCCACGAGGTGGCGAAATGAGCGAAACTGCTAAAATCAAAGTCAACGACTTGCCTGAAGATGCAGAAAAACCAAATGAAGAAGTCGAATTGCCCGTTGCCAGCGACGATAAAAAAGGCGGACACAGCGAGGGCGGCTGCTGCGGTGCGTGCGGCGGCTGATTCGAATACGTCAAATCGGGGCATCTGAAAAGTTTTGCAAAATTTTCAGGTGTCCTTTTTTATTTCCAAAGTAAATGAATGAAATAATGCGGGTAGAAGATTTATTTGACCATGGGCTTGTGGTAGATTCGGTACCGTATTTGATATGATTTTAACAAATCGGGAGGGGCAATGTTTTGGTATGTAGTCGGCTTTTTCGCCTTTATCGTTTCGCTGCTGTCGCTGTGGGTCAATGCCAGCGCATTCGGCATGCAGGAAGACGATACCCCCCAATCGGATTATGAAAGACGTTTGGGCTTGGGTGCGAAGCTGAAAAACAAAAATACGCCGGATACGGAAGAAAAACGGCAATAAAGACAGCAAATGCCGTCTGAAAGGTTTTCAGACGGCATTTGCTTTGGAACGGATATAGTCGTTGATTCTAGGTTGATATGATCTCAATATACTCTTTGTATTCTAAGGGGATAGGTAGATTAAACACCAAATCCTTTAGAGGGTCTACATTTCTCCCCATTTTGTAACACAAATATAGCCGTTCATTAAGCTCAGCATAGATTCGTACATTCCTCAATTCATAGCTATTAATCGTTTCTAAATCGTCTCTATTTATTGACGCAATGATATCTTGTTCATTGTATTTCCCCGAGGAAGTATCTACTTCAAAGAGTCTGCCCCCACCATCTCCTATGATAAGAATTTTCTTTTCGTTTGGTGTTCCTTCCCAGAGCGTAATCCATCTACTTCCCATACCTAAGGGGTCTATCTTACGCTTTGGAGAGATATAGTTCTCAATCCCCTTAATATTCTGCCTGAAGATATTGCTGCTTTTAATGAATTGACGAGCAACAGTGGCGCAGAAAAGAATAGGAACTTGGGTTAAGTCTACATCATCCCAATTGTTATCAGTGTTAAATAGATTGAAAAACAGGAGTTCAGCCTTCCCTATCATCTGAGCGAGCACATACACCCTAGTTTCTCTTGATTCATCCTTTCGTTTAGTCTCAATGCTGATAACTTGATTATTCCTCCACCTTATTTCTGTCATATTTCTCATCTTAGTGAATTCCTTTGGTTTTCAGATGTTCAGTGGATTAACAAAAATCAGGACAAGGCGACGAAGCCGCAGACAGTACAAATAGT